>NZ_LVCU01000448.1:0-14466 GCF_001647185.1 Rhodococcus sp. EPR-147 | reverse complement strand
GAGATCTACGAATCCCGCGCGGCCATCGAGGTCGGTGCCGCGTGGACTCTGGTGCACGGGGACCGTGCGCGCCTGGTGTCGGCTGCCGACGAGCTCTCGGCCATCGTGATGCAGATGCAGCCGTTCATCGATCGGGCGGATTGGCGAGGTCTTGCCGAACGGGATCTGGCGTTTCACACCGCACTGGTCGCGGCGACGCGCAACAGCCGAATGTCGCGCATGTACGCCACGCTCGCGGCGGAGGCACGTATCTGCATGGCCAACCTCGAAACTGCGTACTACCGGCCGGAGGCGTTGGTGGAGGAACACCAGCTGATCGTCGACCTGTTGCTCGGATCGGATTGGGACGCACTGGAAAAGGGCGTGCACGAGCACATGGACACCGCCATCCACGACCTGACCCGTGCCATGGTCGAAGAGCAGGCCGAACACTCGGCACTGGCCACTCCTGGATAGTCGCCGGTCCGGCAACACAGCATTTACATCCGAAGTCTTGCGAACCTCTCACGCCAGCGCCTAGCCTGATTGTCAACAATCTACTAAACCGACCTCATTGAAGGGGGTGCCCGTGAACGACTCACCCGACGCCGCCTACGTCACCGCACTCGGACCCGACGAGACCACAGGACGGGCCGCTCCCGGCCTCGCTCGGTACCCCGATGTTCCGAACAGCACGCCGATCACGTTCACCGACGAGGAGTACGCCTTCCGGCTCGCTGCCGTCCGCGAGCGGATGGCAGCGCAGAACCTCACCGCGCTCATCGTCACCGATCCAGCGAACCTCTACTACCTGCTCGGATACAACGCGCTCTCGTTCTACACCCCGCAGATGCTGTACGTGCCCCTCGAGGGAGAGATGTATTTCTTCGCCCGCGAGATGGACGCCAACGGCGCGTTCCGCACGTCGTGGCTTCCGCAGGATCGAACATTCGGCTACCCCGAAACGTTCGTGCAGCGCAAGGACACGCACCCGTTCGTCTGGGTAGCCGCGAAACTGCGCGAACTGGGACTGGTGAACAACTTCGAGCACGGCCAGGTGGGGCTGGAGATGGACTCGTACTACTTCAGTCCCAAGGCTTTCGAGGCACTGGTGAAGTCGCTGCCCGAATATCGCTTCACCGACTCCTACGAGCTCATCAACTGGGTGCGCGTGGTCAAATCGCCCGCGGAGATCGCCCTGATGCGCGGCGCCGCGAAAGTCTGCGAATCGGCAATGTCGGCTGCGTACCAATCGATCTCGGTCGGTGAACGGCAGTGCGACGCGGCCGCGGCCATCATGAACGCACAGGTACGCGGCACCGAGGAGTTCGGCGGCGACCATCCGGCCATCGTCCCGATGCTGCCCACCGGTGCCGGAGCCGACACCCCACATCTGACCTGGTCGCATCAACCCTTCGTGCGCGGCGAGACCACCGTCGTCGAACTGGCCGGAGTGTTTCGGCGCTACCACATCCCCATGGCGCGCACGATCGTGCTCGGAAAGCCGAGTCCGCGTATGGATTACCTCGCCAAGTCCACCGGAGAAGCACTGAACGACGTGCTCGCGACCGTGCAGGCGGGCGTCACCGCGACCGAACTGGCACAGGTATGGAACACGAGCCTGGCCAAGCACGGACTGCACAAACCGTCGCGCATCGGCTACTCGATAGGCATCGCCTACGCACCCGACTGGGGTGAGCGCACCGTGAGCCTACGCACCGACGACGACACGGTGCTCGCCGAGAACATGACCTTCCACATCATCGGCGGAATGTGGATGGACGACTACGGATACGAGGTATCCGAGGCCGTTCGCGTCACCGAAACCGGCCTCGAAACCTTCACCGCATACCCCCGAGAACTACTGACGAAGGAGTGAGCATGACCGCATCAACGAAGGGTCGTTCCGCAGGCTCCACTCCTGCCACGAAGGGTCGTTCCGCAGGCTCCACTCCTGCCACCCAAAGTCGTTCCGCAGGCTCCACTCCTGCCACCCAAAGTCGTTCCGCAGGCTCCACTCCTGCCATTCCCTGGGCCCTGCGGACCGACAAACTGGTGGGATCGGTGATCGATTCCTCGACATCGCTCCTCGCTGCACAGAAGCACGACATCGTCAGATTCGCCATGGGATCTCCTGCCGCCGAGACCGTTCCGGCCGCTGCGTTCACCACGATCGCCGGCAGCGTACTGACTGCCGACGCGTTCGACTACGGTGCCACCGAGGGCGATCCGGGCTTGCTCGACGCGTTGCTCTCGTACCTCGATTCGGTCGGCGAGCCCACGTCCCACGAGCGAGTGGTGATCACCTCCGGCGGAATGCAGGGGCTCGACATCGCGTGCAAGCTGTTCGTCGATCCGGGCGACCTGGTGATCGTCGAAAGTCCCACGTACACCAACGGAACCGCCACCGTGCTCAGCTACGGAGGCGACATCCTCGAGGCCCCGATGGACAGTGACGGCCTCATCGTCGAGGCATTGCCGGAGCTCGTCGAGCGTGCTGGTCGAGTGCCGAAGATGATCTACGTGATCCCCAACTTCCAGAACCCGTCCGGGGTCACCCTGTCGCTCGAGCGCCGACAGCTGCTGATCGAGCTGGCGCACCGGTGGGGATCGGTGATTCTCGACGATGATCCGTACGGCCTGCTCCGCTTCTCGGGTGATCCGATTTCCAGTTTCGGCACGCTCAGTCCCAACGACCCGTTGATCTTCTCTGTGCGGACCTTCTCCAAGATGATCGCCCCAGGCCTGCGCGTGGGGTGGGTGGACGCCGCCCCGGAGGCACGGCAGTTGATCGTCAACGCCAAGCAGGCCATGGACACGTGCACCAACCTGCCCGGTCAGCGGATGGTGGCCGAGTACATCCGGCGCGGCCTGCTCGACGAGCATCTTCGATCGTTGGCCTCGGTGTACCTGCCCCGCAAGGTCGCGATGCAGAACAGCATCGACAAGTACTTCGGCGAGTCGATGTCCACGACGGACCCCGAGGGAGGGTTCTTTCTCTGGGCGACGTTGCGCGGCAACGACGTCGACTTCTCGACGCAGGACCTGTTCGAGACGGCACTGGCAGAGGGTGTGGCCTACATACCCGGGCCGGCGTTGTCGGTGGGTGGGAAGTTCCACGATTCGTTGCGGCTGTGCTTCGCCTCGTCGACGCCCGAACGCATCGACGAGGGAATCAGACGGCTGGCGGCAGCGGTGGACAAGTCGAAGCACCTGCTCGCCTCCGATCCCACCCGATGACCGTTTCGACTTCCGAAGGCGCTCTTCTCAGTTCGATCGACGAGCACGAGATCGTCTCTCTGACTGCGGCATTGATCGATGCCGGTGGCGAGAACCCCGGCGACACCGAGGAGAAGACTGCGAAGGTGCTCGCCGAGCACTGTCGCGCACTGGGATTCGACGTTCGGACTGTCGAGGTGGCTCCGGGGCGACCCAACGTCATCGTGTCCATCGGATCCGACGAGCGGCCGGGAGTGCTGTTCGTCGGCCACTCGGACGTGGTTCCGGCGGGTACGGGCTGGACCACCGATCCGTTCTCCGCGGTCGTTCGAGACGGCCGAATTTTCGGCCGCGGGGCCTGCGACATGAAAGGCGGCCTGGCCGCAGTGGTCGCGGCGATGACCGCAGTGCATCGCGCCGGTCTCGCGGACGAGTATCCGATGACCTTGGCGTGTCTGGTCGACGAGGAGGACACCGGTCTCGGTATCCGAGCATTCGTCGCCGCGCTTCCGCACCGGAACTACAGCTGCTGCGTGGTGGCAGAGCCGACGGACCTGGTCACCATCGTCGGATGTCGAGGGGCGGCGAACCTGGAGATAGAGGTGCGTGGCCGTTCCGCGCATGCGGGGCAGCCGCGCAACGGGGCCAACGCAATTTCCGCGGCAGCGCGCATCATCGGGATCATCGAGGGCTCCCAGGCCGAATTGGATGCCAACCCCGACCCCGATCTGGGTCCGGCCACGTGGAAC
This sequence comes from Rhodococcus sp. EPR-147, assembly GCF_001647185.1. Taxonomy (NCBI): domain Bacteria; kingdom Bacillati; phylum Actinomycetota; class Actinomycetes; order Mycobacteriales; family Nocardiaceae; genus Rhodococcus; species Rhodococcus sp. EPR-147. The sequence continues at coordinate 10,519 of NZ_LVCU01000448.1, read as the reverse complement.
GTGGGGACGATAACGGGAGGCACCGGCACATCGATGGTCGCCGATCGCTGCGTGCTCACCGTCGACCGCCGTCTGGTACCGGGAGAGAGCGCTGCCGGTGTCGTCGGCGACCTGCGATCGCGCATCGAATCGGCCGGCCTGACCGGCGGCGACATCGACATTCGCATCGGAATCGCGATGGAGATGCCGGGCTTTCTGACCAGCGTGAACGATGGATTGGTCACCACCGCAGTGCAATCGGTCCTCGACACCGGATCTGCACGTTCGACTGACATCTGGACGGCATCGTGCGATGGTGGTTTCGTGGCACAGCAGATGGGTATCAAGACCGTCGTGCTCGGTCCGGGGGAGATCGAAAGCCAAGCACATCGGCCGGACGAGTCCGTCGCCGTGCAGCAATTGACCGACAGCGCAAGGGCGTACGCGTTGATCGCCACCAGAATTGCTGCGCTACCAGCGCTTTAGCGTTGCACGAGGGGGTGGGCCGAACCGTATGTTCCGCATCGTCGTAATGTCGAACGCTGCGAAGTACCACACCGACGCTCCACTTTGACCACAAAAGCGAGAGGTATTTCGACCGTGACCGAAAAATCAGGGTCGGCAGCATCGCCGACCGGATATCCCCCGAGCACCGACACTCTGAGCCCGGACGAGACCAAGGTTCTCCATCGCGCCATCGGCGGATCCGCGCTCGGTAACGCCGTCGAGTGGTTCGACTACGCGGTGTACGGCTACCTGGCCGTGTACATCGCCGCCAACTTCTTCCCGTCCGAGGACGGGGGAGCAAGCCTGCTCTCCACGTTCGCCGTGCTGGCCGCGTCGTTCATCATTCGCCCCATCGGCGGCATCGTGCTCGGCCCACTCGGAGACCGCATCGGCCGCCAGAAGGTCTTGGTTCTGACCGTCTCGATGATGACGTTGGCGACGGCAACCATCGGCGTGCTGCCGACGTTCGACACCATCGGCATCGCCGCACCGCTGCTGCTGCTCGTCTGCCGATTGGTGCAGGGCTTCTCCACCGGTGGTGAATACGGCGGCGCAGCTGTGTTCATGGCCGAATACGCGCCGGACAAGCGCCGCGGATTCTTCGGATCGTTCCTCGAATTCGGCACCCTCGCAGGAACCGTGGGCGGTGCCACGCTGTGCACCCTGCTCAACGTCGCGCTCGGCGACGAAACGATGGAGGCGTGGGGCTGGCGGATCCCGTTCCTGGTGACTCTGCCGCTCGGCATCGTCGCACTGTGGTTGCGTACTCGGCTCGAGGATTCTCCCGTGTTCGCCGAGGCCAAGGAAGACGGCGGTACGGTCGAGGAAGGTGCAGGTGGGGCCATGGCCTCGCTCAAGACCACGATGACGTACTGGCAGCGGATCCTGATCCTGATGGGATTCGTGCTGCTGCTCAACATCGCCTACTACACGGTGCTGACGTTCTTGCCCTCGTATCTGAGCGACACGTTGGGGCACAGTACGACTCAGTCCAACTTCACCCTCGTGGCGATCATGATCATCATGATGGCGATCATCAACCCCATCGGTGCGCTGTCCGACCGAGTGGGCCGAAAGCCGTTGCTGCTGGCGGCCTGCATCGGGTACTTCGTGTTCAGCGTTCCGCTGTTCCTGCTGATCATCAACACCGGACTGATCGGCCAGAGCGTCGGCCTGCTCGGTCTCGGAGTGTTGCTGGTGATCATGTGCTCCTGTGTGTCGTCGACCCTGCCAGCACTGTTCCCGACTCAGGTGCGTTACGGAGCGTTCGCCATCGGGTACAACGTCTCGACGGCGCTCTTCGGCGGTACGGCTCCGCTGATCCTGACGTTCCTGATCGACCGAACCGGATCGAACCTGGTTCCGGGTTGGTACATGATGATCGCGGCTGCCATCGCCTTCGTGCCGATTCTGCTGATGCCGGAAACCGCAGGCCGCTCGTTGCGCGGAACCCAGTGCCCCGGCGACAACGACGACGAGGTGGCCGCGTCCGGCGTCGAACTCGTCGGATACAAGAAGAAGTAGTGGCACCTGTTCTCGTCGTTCTGCACGCCGGCGACCTTCCCGACGGTCTCGACTCCGTCGAGGAGGTCGCCGACGTCCGGTACGCCACCGCCGACACCCTCGGTGATGCGGTCGACGGGGCCGACGCGCTGCTGCTGTGGGACTTCTTCTCTCCCGCAGTCCGATCCGCGTGGCCCCGCTGCGGCTCGCTGAAATGGATACACATCGCCGCGGCAGGCGTCGACTCGTTGATGTTCGATGAGTTGGTCGATTCCGATGTGATCGTGACCAATTCGCGGGGCGTATTCGATCGGCCGATCGCGGAGTTCGTGCTGGCGCAGATCCTCGCGTTCGCCAAGGACTCCGAACGTTCTCGCGCACTGCAGCAATCGAAGGTCTGGCAGCATCGCGAGACCGAACGAATCGACGGTGCCCACGCGATGATCGTGGGAACAGGAGCGATCGGTCGGGCCATCGCCACCATGCTCACTGCAGTGGGGATGTCGGTCTCGGGCATGGGGCGAACACAGCGAGAGGGTGATCGCGATTTCGGAACCGTGTACGCCAGCGGCGATTTGGGTTCCGTGGCAGCCCGAGCCGACTATCTGGTGCTCGTCGCGCCACTCACCGAACAGACGAGGGGACTTGTCGACGACGCGGTGTTGGCCGCGATGAAGCCCGGATCCCGGGTGATCAACGTCGGCCGTGGGGAGTTGCTCGATACCGATGCACTGCTGGCACACCTTGCCACTGGGCACATCGCGGGGGCCGCACTCGATGTGTTCGACACCGAGCCGCTCTCGGCCGACCACCCGTTGTGGACGGCCGAGAACGTCATCGTCACCCCGCACATGAGCGGTGATGCCTCGGGGTGGAAGCAGCGGCTCGCGGAGTTGTTCGTGGACAACGCACTTCGGCATTTTCGAGGCGAACCGCTGCGCAACGTGGTGGACAAGAAGCTCGGGTTCGTGGTGTGAGCCCTCAGTAGGCCCGCTCGTACTGCGGTGCCACGGCCGGGAGCATCTCGACGCCGAGTTCGCGAGCTGCGCGCCGCGGCCAGTACGGATCACGCAGCAGTTCGCGTGCCAGCAGTACAGCCGTTGCCTCGCCCAGCGAGACGATGTCCTCGGCCTGCTTGGGTTCGGTGATCATGCCGACCGCAGCGGCCGGCATCGTGGTCTCGTTCTGGATTCGCCGCGCGAACGGAACCTGGTAACCGGGACCGACCGGGATCGTGGCGTGCACGTTGCCTCCGGTGGAGGTGTCGACCAGATCCACCCCGTGCTCGGTGAGTATCTGCGACAACGCGACAGTCTGATCCGACGTCCAGCTCGGGGCCTCCAATTCGGCTGCATGCTCGCTGTTCTCGGGCTCGTCGAGCCAGTCCGTGGCCGACAGCCGGACGAACAGCGGCAGCTCCTCGGGCCACACCTCACGCACGGCGTCGACGACCTCGATCAGCAGGCGCGTGCGGCCCGCGAAATCTCCGCCGTACGAGTCGGTACGGGTGTTGCTGACGGGAGACAGGAACTGGTGCAGCAGGTATCCGTGCGCCCCGTGCACCTCGGCCACCTGGAAACCCGCCTTCAGTGCACGCTGGGCGGCAGTGCGGAAGTCGTCGACGATCTTCGTGATGTCCTCGGTCGTCGCCTCCCGCGGGCTCGCGTAGTCACCGAACGCAACCTCGGTGGGGCCGACGGTTTCCCAACTTCGGGGGTCCTCGGCCGGCAAGGACTTGCCACCCACCCAGGGAGCAGCGGTCGACGCCTTGCGCCCCGCGTGTGCGAGCTGAATGCCCGGGACGGTTCCGAAGGACGAGATCTCGGCGACGATTTTTGCCAATGCATCGGCCTGGGTGTCGTTCCAGATGCCCAGGTCCGACGGGCTGATGCGCCCCTCGGGGCTCACGGCGGCGGCTTCGGTGATGATCAGACCGGCACCGCCGATCGCCCGGCTCACCAGGTGGGTGCGGTGCCAGTCGCCCGCGACGCCGACGTTGTCACCCGCCTCGTCGGCCGAGTACTGGCACATCGGTGCCATCCACACCCGGTTCGGGAAGGTGACGTTGCGCAGGGTCAGGGGCTCGAACAGCACACTCACGAGGGGTTCCTCCGGTCTTCGGGCAGCGCCGACGTTCGGTCGACGATCTTCACGCTGTGCTGCAACGACGCGGCGATGCAGCTTCATTCCCGGCCCCTATTAGTGTGTAGTTCATGACAGCTTCCGTCTCGGCCGAACCGGTGACCAGCACTGCCGACGAGCGAGAGAACGTGCACGCCGCAGCACGCCGAGCGCGCTCCGCATCGCGGGCGCTCGCGCTGCTGACGACCGCAGAGAAGGACGCGGTGCTGCACGCTGCGGCAGATGCCGTCGTAGCTGCCTCGGAGCCGGTACTCGCCGCGAACGCAGTCGACATCGAGAACGCGCGAGCGGCCGGTACCGACGAGGGTCTGCTCGACCGGCTGCGGCTGACCGCGTCGCGCATCGACGGCATCGCGGCGGGACTGCGTCAGGTGGCCGGGTTGCCGGATCCGATCGGTGAGATCATCCGCGGTTCGACGCTGCCCAACGGGCTGGAGATTCGTCAGCTGAGAGTTCCCCTCGGTGTGGTGGGGATGGTCTACGAGGCCCGGCCCAACGTCACCGTCGACGCGTTCGGCCTCGCGTTCAAATCCGGCAACGCGGTGCTGCTCCGCGGTTCGTCGTCGGCGGCGCAGTCCAATGCGGCGTTGGTCGAGGCACTGCAGGGAGCGTTGCGCGGTCACGGTCTGCCCGAGGCCGCGGTGCAACTTCTGGGAAGCGCCGATCGTGCCACGGTCACGCACCTCATCCAGGCTCGCGGCTTGGTCGACGTGGTGATTCCGCGTGGTGGAGCCGGTCTGATCGCGGCGGTCGTGCGCGACGCCACGGTTCCGACCATCGAGACCGGCGTCGGAAACTGCCACGTGTACGTCCATGCCTCTGCCGATCCGGAGACGGCCGAGAAGATCGTGCTCAACGCCAAGACCCGGCGAGTCAGCGTCTGCAACGCCGCCGAGACAGTCTTGGTCGATGCCGCGATCGCCGAGACCATGGTTCCGCGCTTGCTCCAGGCCTTCCAGATGCACAGCGTCACGGTGCACGGGGATCTGTCCGGGCTCGTGCCCGCGCACGACGAGGACTGGTCGCAGGAGTACCTCTCACTCGACATCGCGCTGAGGGTGGTGGGCGGTATCGACGAGGCGATCGACCACATCGACCGATACGGCACCGGCCACACCGAGGCGATCGTCGCTGCCGACATCGGTGCCGCGCGCGAGTTCACCCAGCGGGTCGACGCGGCGGCAGTGATGGTCAACGCCTCCACGGCGTTCACCGACGGCGAGCAGTTCGGCTTCGGGGCCGAGATCGGTATCTCGACGCAGAAGCTGCACGCGCGTGGACCCATGGGATTGCCCGAATTGACCTCGACCAAGTGGACCGTGTGGGGCGACGGACACGTCCGAGACTGACAACCCTCGAAGTACCGGCCAGACCCGATCATCAGGAGCTGTGACATGGATCGTGCCCTACCGACGACACCCCCGCTGTTCGCCAGCGTGGACGACGTCCAGAGGCGCCTGGCCGAGACGGGCTATCTGGCCGACAAGGCCACCGCAACCTCGGTGTTTCTCGCCGATCGCCTCGGCAAACCGCTGCTGATCGAAGGTCCGGCGGGAGTCGGCAAGACCGAGCTGGCCCGTGCCGTCGCGCAGACGACCGGGGCCGAACTGGTGCGGCTGCAGTGCTACGAGGGTGTCGACGAGGCTCGCGCGCTGTACGAGTGGAACCACGCCAAGCAGATTCTGCGCATCCAGTCCGGTACCGCTGCCGACTGGGACTCGACCAAGCTGGACGTGTTCTCCGAGGAGTTCCTGCTCGCGCGCCCGCTTCTGCAGGCCATTCGCCGGACCGATCCCACGGTTCTGCTCATCGACGAGACCGACAAGGCCGACGTCGAGATCGAAGGACTGCTGCTCGAGGTACTGAGCGACTTCGCGATCACCATTCCCGAACTCGGCACGATCGTGGCCGAGCGGACGCCGTTCGTGGTGCTCACCTCGAACGCCACTCGTGAACTGTCCGAGGCCCTCAAGCGTCGGTGCCTGTTCCTGCACCTGGACTTCCCGGACACCGACCTCGAGCGTCGGATTCTGGCCAGCAGGGTTCCCGACCTACCCGAGGCGATCGCCGAGCAGATGATCAAGACCGTGCGGGTTCTGCGCGCGATGCAGCTCAAGAAGTTGCCCTCGGTGGCCGAGACCATCGACTGGGGACGCACACTGTTGGCGCTCGGTATGGACACCCTCGACGACGAAGCGGTTCGCTCCACACTCGGTGTGGTACTCAAGCATCAGTCGGACCAGGTTCGCGCGGCAGCCGAACTCCGGCTCAACTGACATGCAGGCCCCACACGGAATTCCCGGTCACCTCGTCGGTTTCGTCGACGCACTGCGTCGGCGTGGAATTTCGGTCGGGCCGTCGGAGACGGTCGATGCCGGACGCGTCCTGTCGGTTCTCGATCTGCTCGATCGGGAGGCCGTGCGTGAGGGTCTGGCCTGTGCACTGCTGCGCCGTCCGACGCACCGCGGAGTGTTCGACGCCCTGTTCGACCTGTGGTTCCCGGTGGCATCGGGTACCAGGGACTCGGGGCAGATCGATACCGCCCTGCCCCGCACCGATGCCGGCGACGTCGACATCGATGCCCTCCGCGAGCTGTTGGTCGATCTGCTCTCGGACGATTCGGCCGAGGCCGCCGAGCTGACCCAGATGCTGGCGGCGCAGATGGTCGAGGAACTCGGACAGTACAAGTCCTCGAACGGGCCGTCGTTCTCGGCATATCAGGCGCTGCGCGACGTTGCGCCCGAAACGTTGCTGCGCAAGATTCTCGACGGATTGCTCGGGCGCAGCGACGACGCACCTGATCGCCCCACCGACGACTACGAGTCCGAGGTTGCCAAACGCACTGCCGCGCAACGTATCGCAGACCTGCGCAAGATGATCGAGAGCGAGACGAGGCGTCGGTCGGCAGAAAAGCTGGGCCGTGAGCGAGTGGCGAGCTACGGGGTACCCAAGCTCGCGGAGGAAGTCGATTTCCTGCGGGCCTCGGACACGGAGATGGCGGCGCTGCGACGCAACGTCACCCCTCTCGCCCGGTTGTTGGCATCGCGACTTGCGGTGCGGCGCAGCCGAAGCAGGCACGGCTCGATCGATCTGCGGCGTACGCTGCGCAAGTCGATGTCCACCGGCGGTATTCCGATCGACCTGGTCGAGCGCAAGCCGCGGCGAGCGCGCCCCGAACTGGTTGTGTTGTGCGATGTCTCGGGCTCGGTGGCAGGATTCAGTAATTTCACTCTGCTGTTGGTGCATGCACTGCGAGAGCAGTTCTCGCGCGTGCGCATCTTCGCGTTCATCGACTCCACCGACGAGGTGACGCGATTCTTCGATTCCGGTGCCGACCTCGGAGCGGCGATGAGTCGCATCGTTCGCGAGTCCGATCTGGTGACGTACGACGGCCACTCGGACTACGGCCATGCACTGACGACATTCGACGAGAAGTACGCGCACGCGGTCACCAGTCGCAGCTCGGTGCTGATTCTCGGGGACGCCCGCACCAACTACCGCGAACCGAAGCTGCCGGCGTTGGCGCACATCGTGTCGGTGGCCAAGCATGCGTACTGGCTCAATCCCGAACCGAAATCGCAGTGGGGTTCCGGCGATTCGGCTGCCAAGGTGTACTCAGACGTAATCGCGATGCACGAGTGCCGATCGGCTCAGCAGCTCGCCACCGTGGTCTCGCGTTTGCTGCCGGTGTGAGGCGTGTGACGGCAGGCGGCACCCCGGCCGTAGAATCGGCGGTTGTGCAGCGCGAATTCGACCCCGGCGACGACACCGGTAGGCAGTCCGTCCGCCGTTTGGGCGTGATGGGCGGCACCTTCGACCCGATTCACCACGGGCACCTCGTCGCGGCCAGCGAAGTGGCGAACAAGTTCCGTCTGGACGAGGTCATCTTCGTCCCCACCGGAAACCCGTGGCAGAAGGAAGGCAAGACGGTCAGCCCGGCAGAGGATCGCTACCTGATGACGGTCATCGCGACCGCGTCCAATCCGCGTTTCTCGGTCAGTCGGGTGGACGTCGATCGGGAGAAGTCGACCTACACCGTCGACACCCTGCGCGATCTGCGGTCGCAGCATCCCAACGCCGAGCTGTACTTCATCACCGGGGCGGATGCGCTCGAGTCGATACTCACGTGGCAGAACTGGGAGGAGTTGTTCGAGCTCGCCAAGTTCGTCGGTGTCTCGCGTCCCGGGTTCGAGCTCGGCGTCGAACATCTCGCCAATCACCTTCGGTCGTTGCCCGCGGACACTCTCACATTGATGGAAATCCCTGCACTCGCGATATCGTCGACGGACTGTCGACTTCGAGCCGGTGAGAATCGGCCCGTCTGGTACCTGGTACCGGACGGCGTCGTGCAATACATCTCGAAGAGGAATCTCTACAGACCACGAGGCGCTCAGCGTCTCGACGGATCCGTCACCATGTCGGAACCGGCGCCCCAGAAGAAGCAACCGGCAGGGTCGGTCACCAGCGCAATGACCGCGAACCCGAGCCATACGAGTGGGAGTACACCGAAGTGACTGCAACAGCCGAAGCCGCCGAAATGGCGCGTATCGCCGCGCTCGCAGCCGACGACAAACTGGCCGGCGACGTGGTGATTCTCGACGTCTCCGATCAGCTCTACATCACCGATTGCTTCGTCATCGCCTCGGCACCGAACGAGCGTCAGGTCAACGCGATCGTGGAGAACATCGAGGATCAGCTCCGTGAGGCCGGACACAAGCCGGTCCGTCGCGAGGGCACCAGGGAGGGCCGTTGGGCACTGCTGGACTACTCCGACATCGTCGTGCACGTCCAGCACAACGAAGAGCGCAACTTCTACGCGCTCGAGCGGTTGTGGAAGGACTGCCCGACGATCGAGGTTCCCGGTCTCGGACAGCATCCGGCTCCGGAATCGGAGCAATGATCAGACGGCTCATCCTGCTTCGGCACGGTCAGACGGAATACAACGCCACCGACCGCATGCAGGGTCAGCTCGACACCGATCTGTCCGAACTCGGCCGCAGCCAGGCGAAGACGGCCGCCGCCGAGCTCGCGACGCGTGAGCCGATCAAGATCGTCTCCTCGGATCTGCGGCGAGCTCTCGACACCGCGAACGCGCTCGGAGATGCAGCCGGTGTCGCGGTCTCGGTGGACGAGCGTCTGCGCGAAACTCACCTCGGTCAGTGGCAGGGACTCACCCACACCGAGGTCGACGACATCGCCCCCGGTGCGCGACCGGCCTGGCGCGCCGACGCCACCGTCGCCCCGCCCGGTGGGGAGAGCCGCATCGACGTCGCGCGACGCAGCGTGCCGCTGGTTCGTGAACTCACAGCAGGCGTGCCCGAGTGGGGTGCCGACGGCAGCGAGCGACCGCTCGTCCTCGTCGCGCACGGAGGTCTGATCGCGGCACTGACCGCCGCGTTGCTCGATCTGCCGACCGATCGCTGGCCGGTGCTCGGTGGCCTCGCGAACACCAGCTGGGTGCAACTCGGTGCGCACGGGCCCGGGGAGAATCCGTCCTGGCGACTGGACGTGTGGAACGCCTCGGCGCGAGTGGCCAGTGACGTCCTCTGACACGGCGGCGCAGCCCGCGCTGCTCGTGCTCGCGGACTCGCTGAGCTACTACGGACCCGAGGGCGGACTGCCCGTCGACGATCCGCGGCTCTGGCCCAATCTCGTTGCAGCGGAACTCGGTTGGACGGTCGAGTTGGTTGCGCGCATCGGCTGGACGAGTCGGGACGCGTGGTGGGCTCTGACCCAGGATCCGCGGGTGTGGGCAGCCATTCCCCGTGCCGGTGCCGTCGTACTCGGAATCGGCGGCATGGATTCACTCCCGTCGCCGTTGCCGACTGCGCTCCGGGAACAGATCAGATACGTCCGACCGCCTGCCCTTCGGCGCGTGGTTCGCGCGGGATACCAAGCGGTGCAACCTGTTCTGTCGCATCTCGGTTGGCCCGTGGCGCTGCCGCCGCGGCTCAGCGTCGAGTATCTGGAACAGACCCGCGCGGCACTGGCGTACGTGCGCCCCGAACTTCCGGTCATCGGTACCTATCCGTCGGTGCACCGCTGCGATGCTTACGGCAAGGTGCACTCGGGTCGCGAACCCGCCGTACGCGCACTGCGCGCATGGAGCGTGGACAACAACGTCCCCATGGTCGACCTCGCCGACGCCGTCCGACCGAACATCGAGTCCGAGAACGCGAACCCCGACGGCATCCACTGGGGGTGGGACGCTCATGTCGCGGTCGCCGAGGCGATGCTGGAGGTGCTGCGACCCGTCGCCGCCGGATCGGTGACCGGATCGCCATGACCGTCGCCGTCGTCACCGACTCCTCGTCCTGTCTGCCGGCCACACTCGCCGCCGAACGCGGCATCGCGTTGGTGCCACTGCACGTGCTGGTCGACGGAATCG
>NZ_LVCU01000447.1:0-5385 GCF_001647185.1 Rhodococcus sp. EPR-147 | reverse complement strand
AAGCAGAAGCTGACGGCAGGTCTGCTCGGCATCCTGTTGGGCGCGTTCGGAGCAGGTCGCTTCTATCTCAACCAGCCGGGCATCGCGGTGGCGCAGATAGCCGTCACGTGGCTCACCTGCGGTATCGGCGGAATCTGGCCGTTGATCGACGGCATATTGATGCTCACCGGCAGCGTGCGTGATCAGCACGGTCGACCGTTGCGCGACTGACGATCGCATTCGTCACAGCCGACATTCGTGATTGCATCGATGCGAATGCCAGCTGCTACGATTTCGCCATCCGGGAGAGATCCCGGATTCTTTCGCGGGCCAGAGCTGTCCCGGTGAATTCCCGATAGGCAGTTCAATTCGGCTCATCCGACCGTTTCGGTCGATCCGAGCCGACCAGCCGACGGGGTTGCCGAGACTTCCGGCGCAGGGTCGAAGACACTGCACCGCTTGCACGCACCCCACCGGCCTACGTGGAGGTGATCGTGGTGCTGTTTTCTCGGATGCCTGCGGAGCAAGGTCTGTACGACCCGAGCTCGGAGAAGGATTCCTGTGGCGTGGCGATGATCGCCGACATCGCGGGTCGCCGCTCTCACGCGATCGTCGCCGACGGGGTTCTGGCACTGGAGAACCTGGAACATCGCGGAGCTGCCGGTGCCGAGCCCAACAGCGGTGACGGCGCGGGCATTCTGATTCAGCTCCCTGTCGAACTCCTCGACTCCCTCGCGCCGTTCGACCTGCCCGCGCCCGGAGCCGACGGTGACAACACGTTCGCGGCCGGAGTGTGTTTTCTGCCGCAGGGTATCCGTGAGCGGGCCATCGCCGTCGAGCGCGTCGAATCCGTTGCGGCCGAAGAGGGTCTGGACATCCTGGGCTGGGTTCCGGTCGAGGTCGATCCCGATCGAGCCGATGTGGGCCTCACCGCCCTCGGTTGCATGCCGTACATGAGCTACCTCTACGTCACCGCTCCCGAGGTCGACGGCACGCGTCCGGCCGGTCTCGCTCTCGACCGTCTCGTCTACGGATTGCGCAAGCGTTCCGAGCGGGTCACCCCCGAGATCGAGGCCGACGGGTCGGGACTGTTCTTTCCGTCGTTGTCCTCGCGCACCATCGTCTACAAGGGCATGCTCACCACGATGCAGCTGCCGCTGTACTTTCCGGAACTGCGTAACCCGTTGTGCACGAGCGCCATTGCCATCGTGCACAGTCGTTTCTCGACCAACACGTTCCCGTCGTGGCCGCTGGCGCACCCGCATCGCTACGTCGCCCACAACGGCGAGATCAACACCGTCAAGGGCAACCGAAACCGGATGCGGGCTCGCGAAGCGTTGCTGTCGAGCGACCTGATTCCCGGGGACCTGGAGCGCTTGTTCCCGATCTGCAACCCCGATGCCTCGGACTCGGTGTCGCTTGACGAGGTGCTCGAACTACTGCACCTCGGCGGACGCAGCGTGCCGCACGTGGTGATGATGATGGTGCCCGAGCCGTGGGAGAACCACCGCACGATGGATCCGCGTGTCAGGGCTTTCTACCAGTTCCACTCGTCGATGATGGAGGCCTGGGACGGTCCGGCCTGCGTGACGTTCACCGACGGCAGTTATGTCGGAGCTGTGCTGGACCGCAACGGCCTTCGCCCCGGCCGCTGGTGGCAGACGGCGGACGGCCGTGTGATCCTCGCCAGTGAAGCAGGCGTGCTGGACGTTCCCCAATCCGAGGTCGTCGCCAAAGGTCGCCTCGAGCCAGGCAAGATGTTCCTGATCGACACCGTCGCCGGACGTCTCGTGCCGGACGAGGAGATCAAACTCCAACTGGCAACCGAACATCCGTACCAGGAGTGGCTGCACGCCGGCCTGCTCGAGATCAAGAGCCTGCCCGAGCGTGCTCACATCCAGTACAACCACGACTCGGTGGTGCGTCGGCAGGTCGCCTTCGGCTACACCGAGGAAGACCTGCGCGTCGTGCTGACGCCGATGGCCGCATCCGGGGGCGAGCCGCTCGGATCGATGGGTACCGATACGCCGGCCGCGGTGATGTCACAGCGGTCGCGTCAGCTCTACGACTACTTCATCGAACTGTTCGCACAGGTCACCAACCCGCCGCTGGACTCGATCCGCGAGGAGATCGTGACCTCGCTCGCGCGGGTGATGGGTCCGGAGCAGAACCTGCTCGAGCCCACTGCGGCGTCGTGCAGGCAGATCGTGTTGCCGTGGCCGGTGCTCGACAACGACGAGCTCAACAAGATCATCCACATCAACGACGACGGAGACCATCCGGGACTGTCGGCCACGGTGTTGCGTGGGCTGTACGAGGTGGAGCGCGGCGGCGAAGGTCTTGCCGAGGCCATCGAGGAGTTGCGGGCCCGGGCATCGGAAGCGATCGCTGCGGGCTACACCACGCTGATCATCTCCGATCGCGATTCGGATCATACTCGGGCCCCGATCCCGTCGCTGCTGGCCACCTCGGCGGTGCACCATCACCTGGTTCGCACCAAGGAGCGCACCAAGATCGCGCTCGTCGTCGAATCCGGTGACGCGCGCGAGGTGCACCATCTGGCGCTGCTCATCGGCTTCGGTGCCGCAGCCGTCAATCCGTATCTGGCGATGGAATCGATCGAGGATCTGGTCGGCGAGGGCGAACTGACCGGAGTCGAACCGACGATCGCGGTACGGAACTATCTGTACGGTCTCGGCAAGGGCGTACTCAAGGTGATGTCGAAGATGGGCATCTCGACCGTCGGGTCCTACACCGGCGCACAGGTTTTCGAGGCCGTCGGTCTCGATCGCGAGGTGGTGCGCGAGTACTTCAAGGGCACGGTCAGCAAGCTCGGCGGCGTCGGCCTCGACGTGCTCGCCGAGGAGGTCAAGCTGCGCCACCGCAGGGCGTACCCCGAGAATCCGACCGACCGCGTCCATCGCCGGCTGGAGATCGGCGGTGAGTATCAGTTCCGACGCGAGGGTGAGCTGCACCTGTTCACCCCTGAGACGGTGTTCCTGCTGCAGCACGCCACGCGCACCGGTCGATACGACGTGTTCCAGAAGTACACCGACGAGGTGGACCGGCTCGCTCGCGAGGGCGGTGCGCTGCGCGGTCTGTTCGAGTTCAAGGACGGTGTCCGGCCGCCGGTTCCGCTCGACGAGGTGGAATCGGTCGAGTCGATCGTCACCCGGTTCAACACCGGCGCGATGAGCTACGGATCCATCTCCGCCGAGGCGCACGAGACGATGGCCGTTGCGATGAACAATCTCGGCGGACGGTCCAACTCCGGGGAGGGCGGCGAGGACGTCGACCGGCTCTACGATCCGACGCGACGCAGTGCCGTCAAGCAGGTCGCCAGCGGTCGGTTCGGTGTCACCAGCGACTATCTGGTCAACGCCACGGACATTCAGATCAAGATGGCGCAGGGTGCCAAGCCGGGCGAGGGCGGTCAGCTGCCCGGGTACAAGGTGTATCCATGGGTGGCCAAGACCCGACACTCGACGCCGGGTGTCGGCCTCATCTCGCCGCCCCCGCACCACGACATCTACTCGATCGAGGATCTCGCGCAGCTGATCCACGATCTGAAGAACGCCAACGAGAAGGCGCGCGTGCACGTCAAGCTCGTCAGTTCCGTCGGCGTCGGCACGGTGGCGACGGGGGTGAGCAAGGCACACGCCGACGTCGTTCTCATCTCCGGATACGACGGCGGAACCGGTGCTGCGCCGTTGACCTCGCTCAAGCATGCAGGCGCTCCGTGGGAGATCGGCCTCGCCGACGCCCAGCAGACGCTGGTGCTCAACGGCCTGCGTGATCGCATCACCGTGCAGTGCGACGGCGGCATGCGCACCGGACGCGACGTCATCGTTGCGGCATTGCTCGGCGCAGAGGAGTTCGGGTTCTCGACGGCCCCGCTGATCGTGGCGGGCTGCATCATGATGCGCGTCTGCCACCTGGACACCTGCCCGGTCGGTGTCGCCACCCAGAACCCGGAGCTGCGCAAGAGGTTCACCGGCAAGCCCGAGTTCCTCGAGGACTTCTTCAAGTTCATCGCCGAGGACGTGCGAAAGTACCTTGCGCAGCTCGGTTTCCGGAGTATCGACGAGGCGGTCGGTCACGCCGACGTGCTCGAGACGGCAGCCGGAGTGGCGCACTGGAAGAGCAAGGGACTCGATCTGACCCCGATCTTCTCGATGCCCGTCGACCGCCACGGTGCCCCGATGACGCAGCGTCGACGCCTCCGCGCGCAGGACCACGGTCTCGATCTCGCGCTGGACCGGACTCTGATCCAGTTGGCAGAGGGAGCTTTGGAGGATGCGCATCCGGTCAAGCTCGAGCTGCCGGTACGCAACGTCAATCGCACCGTCGGAACGCTGCTGGGGTCCGAGGTCACCCGGCGCTACGGCGCGGTCGGGTTGCCGGACGACACCATTCGCATCGCGTTCACCGGATCGGCCGGTCAGTCTCTCGGGGCTTTCCTGCCGCCGGGTATCACCATCGATCTGGTCGGTGACGCGAACGACTATGTCGGTAAGGGATTGTCGGGCGGCCGAATAGTCGTGCGCCCTGCCGACGACGCACCGTTCGTCGCAGAGGACAACGTGATCGCAGGAAACACGATTCTCTACGGTGCCACCTCGGGTGAGGTGTACCTGCGCGGCAAGGCAGGGGAGCGGTTCGCGGTCCGTAACTCGGGAGCCGTCGCGGTGAACGAGGGCGTGGGCGACCACGCGTTCGAGTACATGACCGGCGGTCGGGTCGTGGTGCTCGGGCCGACCGGTCGCAACATGGCTGCAGGTATGTCCGGCGGCATCGCGTACGTCCTCGGTCTCGATCCGGCGGACGTGAACATGGCGATGGTCGAACTGCAGGTGCCCAACCCGGACGATCTGGTGTGGCTGCGCGAGACCGTCGAGAATCACCGCCGGTGGACCGGTTCCACCGTCGCGACCTCGCTGCTGGCCGACTGGCCCCGCCGGTCTGCGTTGTTCACCAAAGTCATGCCCGTCGACTACCAGCGAGTGCTGGAGGCGACAAGAATGGCGCGTGCCGAAGGGCGCGACGTCGATGCTGCGATCATGGAGGCTGCACGTGGCTGATCCACAGGGATTTCTGAAAGTCGTCAAGCGTGAGGCTGCCAAGCGTCCGATCGGCGAGCGCGTCAAGGACTGGAACGAGGTGTACTCGCACCAGCCGACGAGCGAGCGTGCCGCCGAGGTCTCCGATCAGGCGCGTCGCTGCATGGACTGCGGTATTCCGTTCTGCCACTCGGGTACTGCAGGTTGCCCGCTGGGAAATCTGATCCCCGAATGGAACGACCTGGTGCGCCGCGGCCGCTGGGATGCGGCCAGCGACCGACTGCACGCGACCAACAATTTTCCGGAGTTCACCGGGCGGGTCTGCCCGGCCCCGTGTGAATCGGCA
>NZ_LVCU01000446.1:0-5134 GCF_001647185.1 Rhodococcus sp. EPR-147 | reverse complement strand
GAGATCTATGCCGCGGCTCTCGAACGCAGTCGAGGTGCCGGTGTGGTGGCCCTGCACATCTCCCGGGGACTGTCGAGCACGTGGGAGGCAGCACGCCAGGCCGCAGATCACGTGGGCTCGGCCGTCCGAGTCGTCGATTCCGCCTCGGCGGGCATGGGACTGGGCTTCGCGGTGCTTGCTGCGGCAGCCACTGCCGCCGGGGGAGCAGAACTGGACGAGGTGTACCGCGACGCCGTCGCCGCGTCGACGACCTCGCGATGCTTCATCGTCGTCGATCGACTGGACCACCTGCGACGTGGAGGCAGAATCGGTGCCGCCGCGGCGTTGCTGGGCACTGCGCTGGCCATGAAGCCGGTACTGCACATCAGCGACGGCAAACTCGTGTTGAAGGAGAAGGCGCGGACCTCGTCCAAGGCATTGAACAAGCTGGTCGACGCAGCCGTCGCTGCCGCGACCGAGGTCGGTGACGAATCGGGGGTTGCGCTCGCGGTGCACCACATGCAGTGCCCGGAGCGAGCCGAGGACGTAGCCGCGATGCTGGCCTCCCGAATTCCGCACTCGACCAGCATCGACGTCTACCCCTTCGGTGCCGTTCTCGGTGCTCACGTCGGCCCCGGCGCGGTCGGTGTCGTCGTGGCTCCGGGACGCCGATAACCGGGCCCGGCCCTCGGTTCATCCACAGCCTCCGGGTTGTACACAGGGCAATCGGCGACCAGTAATCACCGGGGAGTGAACCGATCGCGGGCACTAGCGTCCTCGAGCATGGGCGGCAACGACGATCGGGCACACACGGTGGCGCGATTGCACTCCGTGCGCAGACAACACGATTCCGACCGCGATCGCCTCGCGCCCGAGGAGCCGCGAGCTGACGCCGGATCCACCGACCCGGATTGGCTGCTGCCGCAAGCGGAACGATCAGGCACCCCGTGGTCGGCCTTGCTGCCGTCGCGATGGCGATCCGCCCGCGTCGACCCCGGGAAACCGGGGGCGGTGGCGATGGCGGCGGCCGGAGTCTTCGTCGTGCTGGTGGCGGGATTCGCGGTGCTTCGAGACACGCCGACTCCGGCACCTGCGCCGCCGCTCGCCGTGGTCGCGACCGGCACGGCTGATGCCGACGGCACGGTGGATGCCGACGACGTGGTCGATCCAGTGCCGAGCGCCGACGCCGAACTCGTGGTGAGCGTCGTCGGGCTCGTGACGAGCCCCGGATTGGTTCGGCTGCAACCGGGTTCGCGAGTCGCCGACGCGCTGGCTGCGGCAGGCGGCGCAGTGGAGGGTGCCGACCTGCTAGCGCTGAACATGGCCGCGCGAGTCGCCGACGGTGATCAGATCGTCGTCGGAGCAGTGCCGCCGGATGCCCCTCCACCGGTCAGCAGTACGACTTCCGGGATCGGCACACCGGCAGACGGTAGTAGCGGCGCACCGGTCGGTGGCGGAGGTTCCACGCCCGGCGGGACGGTGGACCTCAACGCCGCGACCGTCGCAGAGCTGGACGCGTTGCCCGGGGTCGGGCCGGTCACCGCGACTTCGATCGTCGGTTGGCGAGAGACCAACGGCCGCTTCGCAACCGTGGATCAGCTGTCCGAGGTGGACGGGATCGGGCCCGGCCGACTGGCGAAGATCCGAGACCTGGTGCACGTCGGATGAACACCGATACCGCGTCGACCGGTGCGGAGCAGACCGAGGATCGTCAGCCATTCGATGTGCGACTGGTCCCGGCCGCTGCGGTGTGCTGGTCGATCACCGCGATCGGAATTCTCGGAGGCCCGGGTGCTGCTCTCGCTGCTACCGCGTCGGCGGTTGCGGTGGTGCTGCTCGTCGCAGTATCCCTGCACCGGTTGTCGATTCGGCGCGCCTTGCCTGGTTCGAGTCGGTTCGGTGCGGCCGCGGTGATCGGGCTGGCGCTGTGCTTCGGGGGAGCGATCTGGCTTCAGATGAGTTCGTTGGCCGAACATCCTGTCGCTGCGGCGGCGGAGAACCGAGCGTGGGTCACCGCGTCGGTGCGGTTGGAGGAGGACCCACGCCGGCTGTTGTCGGCGGGGCCCTCGATGGTGATGGTGAACGCCGAGATGACTCGCGTGGACGTCGGCGGTGAGGCTCTGTACGTCGGTGGGCGGGTGTCGATCATCGCCCCGGAGTCGAGTTGGTCGGCACTGCTGCCGGGCCAGGAGGTCACCGTGCGGGGCCGGCTCGGCGTGCCGATCAGACCGGACATGAGTGTGGCCGTCATCCGCACGTCGGGTGCGCCCGTCACAGTGACCGAGCCCGGGGCGATCTCCGCTACCGCGGGCACGTTCCGGTCGAATCTGGCAGCGGTAGCGCAGAATTCGATGCCACCGGATCGTGCAGGTCTGTTACCCGGGCTCGTGGTCGGAGACGTCTCGCGGCTGGACGAGACGGTGGCCGAGAACTTCCGGGCGGCAGGCCTGACGCATTTGACGGCTGTGTCCGGCGCAAATTTTTCCATCGTGATCGGCGCGGTTCTGTTGGTGTTGCGGGGTATCGGAATCGGGCCCCGTGCGACGGTCGCGGTGGCGTTCGTCGTGCTCGTTGCGTTCGTGATCGTGGCCAGGCCGTCGCCGAGTGTGTTGCGTGCCGCAATCATGGGGTCGATCGGCCTGCTGGCCCTCGTCACCGGCAGACGACGGCAGGCGGTACCGGCGCTGTGCGGAGCCGTGTTGGGTTTGCTCGCGTGGTGGCCGAGATTGGCGGTGGATGTCGGATTCGTGCTGTCGGTGTTCGCCACCGCAGGGCTCGTGCTCGTCGCGCCGATCTGGGTCGATTGGCTTCGGGCGCGCGGCTGGCCCAGAGCGGCAGCGGAGGTGGTGGCCGTAGCCGCGGCGGCGCACGCGGTGACGGCACCGGTGGTTGCGGCCATGGCCGGAACGTTCAGCGTGGTGGGAGTGGCGGCGAATGTGTTGGTGGCACCTGTCGTCGCTCCGATCACGGTGGTGGGGATCGTCACAGCGGTGATCGCTGCCGTCAGCGGCTCGCTGGCGGAACTGGTCGCGCAGCTGGCGTCCGCTCCGCTGTGGTGGTTGATCACGGTGGCGGAGCGGGCCGCGTCGGTGCCGGGCGCGGGCATCGTCGTCCCCGACGGCGTCGAGGGTGCAGCACTGGCGGCGTTCTCGACGGTCGCGGTGCTGACGGCGTTGCGTTTGACCGTGTTTCGTTGGCTGGCCGCGGCGGTGGCGATAACGGCCTTGGCGATGTGGACGGCACACGTTCTGTGGTGATCGCTCGGACGAAGCGGATGCCGAGTGTGTCGGCCGCGCATGGCACGATCATGGTCGTGACTTCGAGTGTGGCTCCTCTGCATCTGGTTCTCGGCGACGAGGAACTTCTGATGGATCGCGCGGTAGCCGCGATCGTGGCTCAGGTGCGTGCGAGTGCTGCGATACCGGGGGAGGACCTGCCGGTCACGCGGTTGCGCACCGGCGATGCCAGCGCTCCCGAGCTCGCCGAACTGCTCAGTCCCTCGCTGTTCGCCGAGGACCGTGTTCTCGTGCTCGAGGCCGCCGCCGAGGCAGGCAAGGACGCCGCCGCGCTGGTGCTCGACGCGGCTACCGATCCGCCCGACGGTGCTGTGGTGGTGGTCATGCACTCCGGCGGCGGCCGGGCCAAGGCGATGGTCGGAGCGCTGCAGAAATGCGGCGCACAGGTGCACGAGTGCGCCAAGCTCACCAAGCCCGCCGAACGCATCGACTTCGTGCGCGGAGAGTTCCGTACCGCCGATGTCCGGGTGAGCGGCGACGTGATCGAGGCGGTGGTCGAGTCCGTCGGCAACGAACTTCGCGAATTGGCTTCGGCCTGTTCGCAGTTGGTCTCCGATACCGGGGGCAAGGTCGACCTCGCCGCGGTGCGTCGGTACTACTCCGGCAAGGCCGAGGTCTCCGGATTCGACGTCGCGGACAAAGCGGTGATCGGTGACCGAGCCGGCGCTCTGGAGGCTCTGCGCTGGGCGATGCACCGGGGCGTGGCGCACGTGCTGCTCGCCGACGCGTTGGCCGATGCCGTCCGCACCATTGCGCTGGTGGGTTCGGCGGGTCGCGGCGACCCGTTCCGAATGGCAGGGGAGCTGGGGATGCCGCCGTGGAAGATCAAGAAGGCGCAGGGTCAGGCGCGCGGCTGGAACGGTCGATCCATCGCCCAGGCGCTGCGCGTGGTGGCGCAGCTCAATGCAGACGTCAAAGGTCAAGCAGCGGACGCGGACTACGCGGTGGAGAAAGCGGTGGCCGAGGTCGCATCACTGGGTGGGTAGCGTCGGCAGAGAGCACGGAAAAAGCCCGCTGCATCCTGGTCGGATGCGGCGGGCTCGATCGAGCTCAGTGATGAATCAGAGCTTGTTGACTGCGAGAGCCAGTGCCGACTTCTTGTTGGCGGCCTGGTTCTTGTGGATGACGCCCTTGCTGGCGGCCTTGTCGAGCTTGCGGCCTGCATCGAGAAGAATCTCGGAAGCCTTGTCCTTGTCGCCCGCAGCCTGTGCCTCGCGGAACGAGCGGATGACGGTACGAAGCGAGGACTTCACCGACTGGTTGCGCAGGCGTGCACGCTCGTTGGTGAGAATCCGCTTCTTCTGGGACTTGATATTGGCCACGCGTAAAATCCTTGTCGTCTTCGTCGGTATTCCGGTCAGGGCGATCCATGATGGAATGCCCGAAGTCTGCTGCTGAGCTTTGGAGCCCTGCGCCGAAGATCGAGAATACCAGTACGGTCGGCCAGAACCCAATCCGGAGTGGGGTGACGATGCGTTTCAAGAAATTAACGCTTCTACCGCGCCTAACTCCTGTCTCTGTAGCAACATGGCCAGAATGAGTCCGCGATCGGCAACGCATGCCGCCACCAAGGCCAAAGCGACCAGAACCAAGACAGCGGATCGCGTCGAACCCGAGCTCGACGGGGTGTTCGGGGGATACTCCGACGTCGGTAAGTACAGTCTCGCCTTCGACGAGATGTTCGACGCGGACGGGCGCACCCGAACTCCGTACAAGGGCATCCATACTGCACTCGCCCCGGCGAACGCAGTGGACCTGGACGCGAGATCCGACGCGCTGGGACGCGCCTTCATCGACCAGGGCATCACGTTCTCCCTGTCGGGCCAGGAACGCCCGTTCCCGCTCGACCAGGTTCCCCG
>NZ_LVCU01000445.1:0-2412 GCF_001647185.1 Rhodococcus sp. EPR-147 | reverse complement strand
GCGACCAGGAAATCCTGCGCGACGGCGTGGTACCGAAGCGGCTGGTGACCTCCTGCGAGCACTTCCACCGCGAAGCGGTCGGCATCACACCGCCCAACGGTGTGCGCATCCACGTCGCCGGCATCGACCTGGTTCGTGACGCCCAGGGCACCTTCCGAGTGCTCGAGGACAACTTGCGGTCGCCGTCTGGCGTGTCCTACGTCATGGAGAACCGGCGCACGATGGCCCGGGTGTTCCCCGACCTGTTCGCCAGCCATCGCGTCCGCGCCGTCGGCGATTACGCCTCGCACCTGCTGCGAGCACTGCGCGCATCGGCCGCCCTCAACGAGGCCGATCCGACCGTGGTGGTTCTCACTCCCGGCGTGGCCAACTCGGCGTACTTCGAGCACTCGCTGCTCGCACGACTGATGGGCGTCGAGCTCGTCGAAGGACGAGACCTGTTCTGCCGAGACAACATCGTCTACATGCGCACCACCGAGGGCGAGCGTCAGGTCGACGTCATCTACCGGCGTATCGACGACGACTACCTCGACCCCATGCAGTTCCGGCCCGACTCGGTGCTCGGAGTGGCAGGTCTGGTCAACGCCGCCCGCGCAGGCAACGTCGTCATCTCGAGTGCCGTCGGAAACGGCGTCGGCGACGACAAGCTCGTCTACACCTATGTTCCGACGATCATCGACTACTACATGGGCGAGAAGCCGTTGCTGGCCAACGTCGACACGTTCCGGTGCTGGCTCGACGACGAGTGCGAGGAAGTTCTCGACCGCATCGACGAACTGGTCATCAAGCCGGTGGAAGGTTCGGGCGGCTACGGCATCGTCTTCGGACCCGACGCCTCGCCGAAGGAACTCGCCACCATCAGCAAGAAGGTTCGCGCAGATCCGCGTGGTTGGATCGCCCAACCCGTCGTGCAGCTCTCGACGGTGCCGACCAAGATCGGTGATCGATTGGTACCCCGCCACGTCGACCTGCGGCCGTTCGCCGTCAACGACGGCGACGACGTCTGGGTGTTGCCGGGCGGCCTGACCCGGGTCGCGCTGCCGGAGGGATCCCTGGTGGTCAACTCCAGCCAGGGCGGTGGCAGCAAGGACACCTGGGTGCTCGCCACCCGAACCTCTCAGGAGGAGCAGGAACTTGCCGGCGAGGAGATCGTCAGCGTTCCGCCGGAGTCACCGATGGCCGAACAGGGTCCGGAGCTGACGATGGACCAGCAGATGAATCAGCAGCAACAGCAACAGCAGCAACAAAAGCAGGCAACGAACTCGGACTCGAACGGCGGTGGACAGTAAATGCTCGCGCGCAACGCAGAGTCGCTCTACTGGATCGGACGGTACGTGGAGAGAGCGGACGACACTGCCCGCATTCTCGATGTCACCGTCCACCAGCTACTCGAAGACGCCACGGTCGATCCCGACCACACTTCGCGAGTGTTGTTGCGAGTACTCGGGTTCAAGCACGAGCCCGATGTCTCGCTCGACGTGTGGTCTCTGACCGAGGTCGTCGCCTTCAGCCGCGACGGATTGGGTTCGATCGTGGACTCGCTGTCGAGTGCCCGTGAGAACGCCCGTGGCGCGCGTGAAGTGACGTCCAGTGAGATGTGGGAATGCTTGAACACCACGTACAACGGGCTGAACGAGCGCATCAAGGCGTCCAAGCGCACCGGCCCGGCCGAGTTCTTCAGCTACATCGAGGAGCGTGCCGCGATGTTCGCCGGTCTCGCGGACTCCACCCTCAGTCACGACGACGGCTATCGCTTCCTCCTGCTCGGTCGCTCGGTCGAGCGCATCGACATGATCGTTCGGTTGTTGCTCTCGCGAGCCGGTGACCGGCCGTCGTCGCCGGCGTGGGTCACCGTGCTTCGCTCCGCCGGTGCACACGACACCTACCTGCGCACCTACCGCGGCGCACTCGACGCGCAGCGAGTTCTCGAATTCATGTTGTTGGACAGGCTCTTTCCGCGATCGGTGTTCTACGCACTCAACGAGGCGGAACGTTCGCTCGATCAGCTCGACCATCAGCCCAACAGTCGAGTCGGTGCGCGCGCCGAGGCTCAGCGCCTACTCGGTCGCGCTCGTAGCGAACTCGAATTCCTCCGTCCCGGTGAAATTCTCGACGATCTGCAGGAGCGCTTGCTCTCGCTGCAGGAAACCTGCCGTGAACTCGGTGACGCGATCTCCAAGCAGTATTTCCACGCCGCCCCGTGGGTCGCGTGGACCGATGCCGGCTCCGGAACATTCGAAGATCAATTGGAAGGTGAACTGTGAGCTGGCGTATGCGTGTCGTGCACACCACGGGCTATCAGTACGACGCACCGGTGACGTCGTCGTACAACGAGGCTCGGTTGACGCCGCGAAGTGACAATCGGCAGAACGTGATTCTGAACCGAGTCGAGACCAACCCGGTGACGCGTTC
>NZ_LVCU01000444.1:0-8001 GCF_001647185.1 Rhodococcus sp. EPR-147 | reverse complement strand
CGGTGGTCGAGACCGATCCCTTCGTCTACCCGGACGAGAACGCCTCCTGGGAGGAACTCGCGAGCGAGCAGGTCATCGACCGCTTCAACGAGGTCCTCGACAACACCGAATACGTGCCGAAGAACAGGCAACTCGCGTCGGTGGCGAAGAAGCTGTCGAAGGGGCTACCGCCGCAGGAATCGGTGGTGGAGATCTCCAACTGGGTCAACCAGGAGATGTCCTATGTGCCGGGAACCACCGGCGTGCACACCTCGGCCGTGGAAGCGTGGTCGGAGAAGAAGGGCGTCTGCCAGGACTACGCCCACCTGACACTGCTGATGCTGCGCAGCGTCGGGATCCCCAGCCGGTACGTCTCGGGTTACCTGCATCCCAAGAAGCAGGCCGCGATCGGTGCGACGGTGGAGGGCCAGAGCCACGCGTGGATCGAGGCCTGGACCGGTGCGTGGTGGGGCTACGACCCGACCAACGCCATCGCCGTCAACGAGCAGCACGTGTCGGTCGGACTCGGCCGCGACTACGCCGACGTGCCGCCGCTCAAGGGCATCTTCTCCGGCGGCGGTTCGACGGCCCTCGACGTGGTCGTGGAGATCACCCGGTTGGCGTGAGCCAGATGCGCGTTGTGCGCCCTTTCATGGGCGCACAACGCGCACACATCAGTTCCAGCCGAAGTCGCGGCGCAATCTGTTTGCCACGGAATCGAATTGGGGCTTGCTCAGAATCGCACCCTCGCGTCGGATGCCGTCCTCGGGCACGTCGAGTACTCGATCCAGACGAATCCAGCTCGGTCGGCCTTCGGCGTCCCACGGCCCGGACCCGATCGACTGCCAGTCACGGTCTCCGTCGCGGCTGCTCTGACTCGACAACATCAGGCCGAGCAGATCGTTGCCCTCACGGCCGATGACCAACACCGGGCGGTCCTTGCCCTGGCTGGCGTCTTCCTCGTAGGTGACCCAGGTCCAGACGATTTCGCCGGGGTCGGCCTTGCCGTCCAGGTCGGGGGAGTACTCGATGGTGCGGGCGCGTTGCGCCGTGGGCCTGGTCTGCGACGCCACCGGCCGGCCCGGACGAGGTGCCGGAGCAGACGTGCGTGTGGCCGTCCCGCTGATCGCGTCCTTGCCCTTCTGCAGGGCTCCGGACTTCTGTAATTGACGCAGCAGTCGGGGGCCCTCGCGCATCGCGATCTTGCTCAGTTCCTTGCCGAATCTGCTCCAGTTGCCAGCCATGCGGCGAGTGTAGCGATGCAGACTCTGCTGCTCATCGCCCGAACCTCGGGGACGAGAACACCCGAGTCGGACAGCCGGGGACGGCGCACCGTTCTCGGCGTGGGACGATAGGGAAACCCGTTCGCTCATTTCGAACACGCCAGCCGAAGGATACGAGTGCCCAGCTTCGCCGACACGACGTTCACCGATCCGTCCAGGATCAGGAACTTCTGCATCATCGCCCACATCGACCACGGCAAGTCGACGCTGGCCGACCGGATGTTGCAGCTCACGGGCGTCGTCGACGACCGGTCGATGCGCGCTCAGTACCTGGACCGGATGGATATCGAGCGCGAGCGCGGCATCACCATCAAGGCGCAGAACGTCCGGCTCCCGTGGGTCGTCGACGGCGAGGAATTCGTGCTGCACCTCATCGACACGCCCGGCCACGTCGACTTCACCTACGAGGTATCGCGCGCCCTCGAGGCCTGCGAAGGTGCAGTGCTGCTCGTCGACGCCGCGCAGGGCATCGAGGCGCAGACGCTCGCGAACCTTTACCTCGCTCTCGACAAAGAGCTCACCATCATCCCGGTGCTGAACAAGATCGACCTGCCCGCCGCCGACCCGGACCGCTACGCCGCCGAGATCGCCCACATCATCGGGTGCGAGGCCGACGACGTGCTCCGCGTGTCCGGTAAGACGGGTGTGGGCGTCGAGGAACTTCTCAACGAGGTCGTCAAGCTGGTTCCGGCCCCGGTCGGCAACCCGGACGGGCCTGCCCGCGCGATGATCTTCGACTCGGTCTACGACACCTACCGCGGCGTCGTCACCTACGTTCGCGTGGTCGACGGTGCGCTGAATCCGCGCGAGAAGGTCACGATGATGTCGACCGGCTCGACGCACGAGCTGCTCGAGGTCGGGATCGTCTCACCCGATCCGAAGGCGACCAAGGGCCTGGGCGTCGGCGAAGTGGGGTACCTCATCACCGGCGTGAAGGACGTCCGCCAGTCGAAGGTCGGCGATACCGTCACCACCTTCCGCAAGGGTGCGACCGAGCCGCTCACCGGTTACCGCGAGCCCCGTCCGATGGTGTACTCGGGCCTCTATCCGCTCGACGGTTCGGATTACCCCGACCTGCGTGACGCTCTCGAGAAGCTGCAGCTCAACGACGCGGCACTGACGTACGAGCCGGAGACGTCGGTGGCTCTCGGCTTCGGTTTTCGCTGCGGCTTCCTCGGTCTGCTGCACATGGAGATCACCCGCGAGCGGCTCGAGCGAGAGTTCAACCTGGACCTGATCTCGACGTCGCCGAACGTGGTCTACCGCGTCGAGATGGAAGACGGTGCCGAGCACATCGTGACCAACCCGTCGTACTGGCCCGAGGGCAAAGCGCGCGAAGTGTTCGAGCCGATGGTCAAGTGCACCATCATCTCGCCGAGCGAATTCATCGGTTCCATCATGGAACTGTGCCAGGGACGACGCGGAGAACTCGGGGGCATGGACTATCTGTCCGAGACCCGCGTCGAGCTGCGGTACACCATTCCCATGGCCGAGATCATCTTCGACTTCTTCGACATCCTGAAGTCCCGAACACGCGGATACGCCAGCCTCGACTACGAGGAGATCGGCGAGCAGAGCGGTGCGCTGGTCAAGGTCGACATCCTGCTGCAGGGTGAGGCCGTCGATGCGTTCTCGGCGATCGTGCACAAGGACGCTGCTGCGGCCTACGGCAACAAGATGACGACCAAGCTCAAGGAACTGATCCCGCGCCAGCAGTTCGAGGTGCCGATCCAGGCCGCCATCGGATCTCGCATCATCGCCCGCGAGAACATCCGCGCGATCCGCAAGGACGTGCTGGCCAAGTGCTACGGCGGCGACATCAGCCGTAAGCGCAAGCTGCTCGAGAAGCAGAAAGAGGGCAAGAAGCGGATGAAGACGATCGGCCGCGTCGAGGTGCCGCAGGAAGCCTTTGTCGCCGCACTGTCCTCGGAATCCTCGTCGGACAAGCCCAAGAAGTAACCTCACACCCTTTCTGTCGACTGCACGCCCCTACTCGCATCGGAGCCGGGGCGCGCAGTTGTCAGTGAGGGCGCGCGGTCCCCACCACATCCAGCCGCACATGGCGGGCGAGTACATTTCGAACCTGTGACGACGCCGATTCTGAAGCAGCTGCGTGTTCCCGTTGTCGGTGCGCCGATGGCAGGTGGCCCGAGTACTCCCGAACTCGCCCGTGCGGTGTCGGAGGCAGGTGGGCTCGGCATGATCGCCGGTGCGCTGTTGACACCCGAAGCCTTTGCGGCGCAGATCGATTCGGTGCGCGATCTGCTGTTCGGTGTCAATCTCTTTCTGCCGGAGGAGCCATCGGGTGCGGATGTGGCGTCCTATGCCGAGCACCTGACGTCCTGGTTCGAGCGTTTCGATGCGGAGCCGGGAGAGTTGGTGCGCCGGGACGACTTCTACGCCGAGAAGTTCGCCTGGCTGCTGGCACACCCGGTACCGCTGGTGTCGAGTACGTTCGCGACGTTCGACGCGGACGAGGTCGCCCAGTTGCACGCCGTGGGAACCGAGGTGTGGGCCACCGTCGCCACCGCGTCGGACGCATCGGTGGCCACCGCGAACGGGGTGGACGCGCTCGTGGTGCAGGGACCCGAAGCGGGCGGGCACCGAGGCACGTTCGACGGGTCGGCCCCGGACGAACCACTGACCGAACTGCTGATCGCAGTGCGCGAGACATCCGACCTACCGCGAATCGCTGCAGGTGGATTGATGGACGGCAACGACATTGCGCCACTGCTCGATTCGGGTCTTGCGCACGCGGCTCAGCTCGGTACGGCGTTGCTGAACACACCCGAGGCCGGCACCAAACCCGTACACCGCGAGCAACTGACGCTCGCTCCCGACACCGCGGTGACCAAGGCATTCTCCGGCCGCCCTGCGCGGGGTCTGGTGAACGAGTTCATGCGCCAGAACTCCGACGCCGCGCCCCTGGCCTATCCCGATCTGCACTACCTGACCGCTCCGATGCGAGCGAAGGCCGCGGCGGCAGGCGATCCGTCGGGACTGTCGATGTGGGCCGGAACCGGTCACCGCCGTGCTCAGGCGAAGCCCGCGGCCGAGCTGATCGCCGAATGGGCGAGACAACTCGGCCGCTGAGCCCTCCCTCTCAGGGGTTGGAGTGGGCGGGCTGGAAGTGCCCTGCCACCTGAGCTTCCTCGGCGCGGATGACGTGCACCACCGCGTTGATGAGTGCGAGGTGGGTGAACGCCTGCGGGAAGTTACCGAGGTGACGGCCTGTGCGGTGGTCGATCTCCTCGGCGTAGAGCTTGAGTGGGCTCGCGTATCCCAACAGACGCTCGCAGAGGTGCTTGGCCCGAGGGAGCTCACCGATCTCGACCAGCGCCGACACGAGCCAGAAGGAGCAGATGGTGAACGTACCTTCCTCTCCCGCCAGACCGTCGTCGGTGGTGTCGGTTCGGTAGCGCAGGACCAGGCCGTCCTCGGTCAGCTCGTCGGCGATGGCGAGCACTGTCGCGCGGATGCGTTCGTCCTCGGCAGGTAGGAATCGAAGCAGCGGTGCGAGCAGCAGTGACGCATCCAGCGACGGGTCACCGTAGCGCTGAGTGAGGACACCCCGAGAATCGGTGCCGTTCTCGAGAATGTCGGCCTTGATCTCGTCGGCGATTTCGTTCCACTTGGCCGAATACTCCTTCTCGCCGTGGATGTCGGCGAGCTTGGCCCCGCGGTCGAGTGCGACCCAACACATGAGCTTCGAGGAGGTGAAGTGCTGCGGTTCACCGCGCACCTCCCAGATGCCGCGATCGGGCTTGCGCCAGTTGGCGATCGCCTCCTCCACCTGTCGCTTGAGCAGGGGCCACAGGAATTCGGGGACGTGCTCGCGCGACTTGACGTGCAGATACACCGAGTCGAGCATCGTGCCCCAGATGTCGTGCTGCTCTTGGTCGTAGGCTCCGTTGCCGATACGGACCGGACGTGCGCCGTCGTATCCGGACAGGTGCGGCAACTCGCTCTCGTCGAGTGTCTTCTCGCCGCCGATGCCGTACATGACCTGGAGCGGATTGACCTCGCCGTTCGCCGTTGTCGCCACATCGGACATGAACGCGAAGAAGTCGTTTGCCTCCCGGTCGAGTCCGAGTGTGTAGAGGCCCCACAGTGCGAACGTCGAGTCGCGTACCCACGTGTAGCGGTAGTCCCAATTCCGTTCTCCACCCGGCGTTTCCGGAAGCGAGGTGGTCGACGCCGCCAGCAGCGCGCCGGTGGGGGCGTAGGTCAGTCCCTTGAGCGTCAGGGCACTGCGCTGCAGGTAACCCCGCCACGGGTGATCGGGGAACCGGCCGATCGTGATCCACTGCCGCCAGCATTCGGACGTGCGCCACATCTTGTCCGCGGCCTCCTCGAACGTCTGCGGCGCAGGCAGATCCGACCACGACAGAGCGACGAACACGTTGTCGCCCTCCGTCATTCGAGTGCGGGCGCGGGCTTCACGTCCTTCGATGCCGATGCGGAGATTGGTGGTCAGCTTCAATGTGGGCTGATCGCCGCCCGCACTGGCTTCGCAGGTGGCGGTGGTCTCCTCGTACACCTTGCCGGTGTACTCCCACTTCGCCGGCGCGCGGTGGTAGTCGAAGGCAGGCTCGCAGCTCATCTCGAGTTCGACTGTGCCGCTGACGCACTTGATGGTGCGCAGCAGGATGTGTTCGGCGTCCCAGTCGCTCGGTGCGCGCTTGTGAGTGCGAGAGCGTTGATCGGTGTTGTGCCACGGTCCCATGACGAGTGCGTCGCGGACGATGAGCCAACCGGTCTCGGTCTGCCACGTCGTCTCGACGATCAGGCCACCGGGCAGATACCGCCGTGCCGCGGGGACCGATTGACCGTACGGCCCGACACGGAAATGGCCTGCGCTGCGATCGAGAACCGCGCCGAAGATGCTGGGGGAGTCCGGCCGAGGCACGCACATCCACTCGACCGATCCGTTTCGAGCGATCAAGCAGGTCGTCTCGCAATCCGAGAGGAACGCACAGTCGTCGATCGGCGGAAAGGCGCTCCGGTAGGACGTCAGGGTGGACACCGGTGCGTCGGTGCTGCCCAACGCTCCCTGGACCTCGACCCCGCCCAAACCTGGATGCCCCGACCCCATGGCGGGCTCGTCGGCCACCGGGGGCACTGGCGAAAGATCTTCGTAGGCCGTCATGGCGTAATCATCGACCGATAGATGGCATGCGTCCACTGCTGGTCGTCGATCGGCGTGGCGTGAGAGCGGAACGAGCTGGTTTAAGCTGCGAGGGTGGAATCGATCGCACGCTGGTGGGACGGCGTCGAACTGTGGGTGACGGGTTTGCCGTTCGTGCCACAGTCGGTAGTCGTGCTGCTGGTCATCGTGCCTACCGCGTTCCTGCTGGCACGAGTGTTCGATCGTGTGCTCGCGGTGGTTCTGCACGTGCTCGGGCGTGATGCACGGGCGGCTCGCGACGCGGAGCCGACGGGTGCGGCCACCACTACGACGAAGGATGGACAGTAATGCCACGGTCTCGGGTCACGTTGGCGCTCATCGCGCTGCTGGTGCTGGTTGTCATCGCCTGGTTGCTCACTAGATAGCCGATTAGAGTCGGTCCGGAACCTCTGCTAGATTTCTGACCGTGTCTTCTGCCGCCGAGTACCGCGTCCGCCATCAGTTGGCGTTGATCGCTGTCGGCATGCTGGCAGTCGCCGATATCGACTGTTGTTGATTCTTTCCTTCGTCGAATCGGTTCCGTCGATCCGTTGCCCACGCGCCTACTTCTCGCGGTCGGGCGGTTCACGACGTACTTTCTGCCGCCCTCGGTGATCTCGCGATGACTCGCGGCCACGGTGGTGCACCGGTTCGACTTCGGGAATGTCGACCATGCCCAGTTCGTACTCATTGCACACTGTCACGAAAGGCCTTTTCTCGATGAGGCACAGCTCTCGCTACCTGCTGACCACGTTCGCGGCTGTGGGAACCCTTCTGCTCACCGCATGCAACGGCGGATCCAGTGACGTCGTCGGCGGCGAGCCGGACACCGCGAGCGGCCCCGCACTGACCCTCGTGGGTTACGCCGTCCCCAAGAATGGTTGGGACGCAATCGGTCCCGCCTTCGCTGCAACCGAGGACGGTGACGGAACGGCGATCAACGCGGACTACGGCGCATCGGGCAACCAGTCACGCAAGGTGGCCGACGGCGCACCCGCCGATATCGTCAACTTCTCGGTCGAGCCCGACATCACCCGTCTGGTGCAGGCAGGCAAAGTCGACGAGGACTGGAACCAGAATGCCTACGCCGGAGTGCCGTTCGGCTCCGTGGTGACCATCGTCGTGCGCGAGGGCAACCCCAAGAACATCCGTACCTGGGACGATTTGGTCAAGCCCGACGTTCAGGTCATCAGCCCCAGCCCGCTCAGTTCGGGTTCGGCCAAGTGGAACCTGCTCGCCCCCTACGCGGCGAAGAGCAACGGCGGCCAGGACAAGCAGGCCGGTCTGGACTTCGTTCGCACCCTCGTTGCCGATCACTTCCCGGTTCAGCCCGAATCCGGCCGCGCCGCAACCGAAGCCTTTCTGCAGGGTCAGGGTGATGCGTTGCTCAGCTACGAGAACGAAGCACTCCTGATCGAGGAACAGGGGCAGAGCGTGGAGCACGTCGACGTTCCCATCACGTTCCGCATCGACAATCCCGTGGCAGTGATCAACGACAGCGCCAATCTCGATCGCGCCAATGCGCTGAACGATTTCGTCTACACCGACGAGGGGCAGAAGATCTGGGCCGAG
>NZ_LVCU01000443.1:0-8186 GCF_001647185.1 Rhodococcus sp. EPR-147 | reverse complement strand
CGAGCTCGGTGGCTGGACGCAGGTCGACGCGGACCTGTTCGGAGACAACGGTGCCATCGCCACGATCTACCAAGACAGCACCAGGTAGCGATCATGTCCCTATCGAGCAGCGAACCCGCGCCGTCGGATTCGACCGTCCCGCCCAGCGCGACACGACGGTTTCGTGCCGGGCGGGAAGGCCGAAAGTTCCGTGGCCCGGGATCGGTCGGTCCGCTCGGACTCGGCGTCGCGGTGTTGTGGCTCAGCGTCATCGTGTTGCTTCCTCTGGCGGCGTTGACGGTCCAGTCGTTCGACGACGGTCTCACCGGCTTCTGGAACGCGGTCACCGAGCAACGCGCGCTGGCCACGTTCAAGGTGACGTTGCAGGTGTCGGTGGCCGCGGCCGTGGTCAACCTCTTTCTCGGCACCCTCATCGCGTGGGTCCTGGTGCGGGACGAGTTCCCGGGCAAGCGATTCGTCAACGCCCTGATCGATCTGCCGTTCGCACTGCCGACCATCGTGGCCAGCCTGGTTCTGCTGTCGCTGTACGGTCCGGCGAGTCCGGTCGGGTTGGTGTTCAACGCAACCAAGCCCGCGGTGATCGTCGCGCTGCTCTTCGTCACATTGCCGTTCGTGGTGCGAGCGGTTCAACCGGTGCTGATCGAGCTCGACAAGGACGTCGAGGAGGCCGCGGCCTCGCTCGGCGCGAACAACTGGACCATCTTCCGTCGCATCGTCCTGCCGGTCCTGCTGCCGGCGATCCTCAGCGGTGGGGGGCTCGCCTTCGCGCGCGCCATCGGTGAATTCGGGTCGGTGGTGCTCATCGGCGGCAACATCCCCAACGACACACAGGTGGCGTCGCAGTACATCCGTGAGCTCATCGAGTACGACCGCCCAACCGATGCGGCTGCGATCTCCGTGGTGCTGCTGGCGATCGCGTTCGCAGTGCTGTTCGTCCTTCGCGTGGTGGGCAATCGCCTGGCCCGACGTGAGGAGCAGATCTCGTGAAAATCGGTCTGCCGATCAAGCTGACGCTGCGCACCGTGGCTCTGCTGTATCTCGCCGTTCTGGTGCTGTTCCCACTCGGCACCATCCTGTTTCGCACGTTCGAGGACGGCGTCGTCACGTTCTGGGAGCAGATCACCACCCCGGCTGCGCAGTCGGCACTGCAGCTGTCGCTGTTGATCGTCGCGATAGTCGTTCCGATCAACATCGTGTTCGGTGTGGTGACCGCACTGGCGCTCGTGCGCGGACGGTTCCGTGGCAAAGGTGTCCTGGAAGCCATCGTCGATCTGCCGTTCGCGGTGTCGCCGATCATCACCGGCGTTGCGCTGATCCTGCTGTGGGGTGCCAACGGGTGGTTCGGCGGCGTCGAAAGCCTCGGCTTCAAGGTCATTTTCGCGCTTCCCGGCATGGTCATCGCGACGATCTTCGTCACGCTGCCGTTCGTCGTGCGCGAGGTCGAACCCGTGCTGTACGAGATCGGTGAGGAGCAGGAGGAGGCCGCCTCGACGCTCGGTGCGTCGTCGTGGCAGACGTTCTGGCGCATCACTCTTCCGGCGATCCGGTGGGGGTTGACGTACGGCGTGGTACTCACCGTCGCACGGTCGCTCGGCGAGTTCGGTGCGGTGATCATGGTCTCGACCAATCTGCCCGGTATTTCTCAAACGCTCACGCTGCTGGTCAATTCACGGTACGAGGACTTCAATCAACAGGGCGCGTACGCCGCCTCCACACTGCTCATGGCGATAGCCGTCGTCGTGCTGCTGTTGATGACGGCCCTCGACAAGAAGAGGACGAAGTAATGACCGAGACATCCCCCGAGATCGAGATCTCCGTCGTCGGTGCCAACAAGCACTACGGCGACTTCGCAGCGCTCGACGATGTGAGCATCGACATCCCCAAGGGATCGTTGACGGCGCTGCTCGGGCCCAGTGGCTCGGGCAAGTCCACCCTGCTGCGCTCCATCGCCGGGCTCGAACAGCTCGATTCCGGTCGGGTGGTGCTCGCAGGTCAGGACGTCACTTGGGTCAGCCCGCAGCGCCGTGAGATCGGGTTCGTGTTCCAGCACTACGCGGCGTTCAAGCACCTCACAGTGCGCGACAACGTCGCCTTCGGCCTGCAGATTCGCAAGCGGCCCAAGGCCGAGATCGCCAAGAAGGTCGACGAGTTGCTCGAGATCGTCGGGCTCGCCGGGTTCCAGAGTCGCTACCCGGCGCAGCTGTCCGGTGGACAGCGCCAGCGCATGGCGTTGGCCCGCGCACTCGCCGTCGACCCGCAGGTGCTGCTGCTCGACGAGCCCTTCGGCGCGCTCGACGCCAAGGTGCGTGCCGATCTCCGTACATGGCTGCGTCGACTGCACGACGAGGTCCACGTCACCACGGTGCTGGTGACCCACGATCAGGAGGAGGCGCTCGACGTCGCCGACCGGATCGCGGTGCTCAACAAGGGCCGCATCGAACAGGTGGGCAGCCCGGAAGATCTCTACGATCGCCCGGCCAACAATTTCGTGATGTCGTTCCTGGGTCAGGTCGCCCGACTGAACGGACTTCTGGTGCGGCCGCACGACATTCGCGTCGGACGCGATCCGTCGTTGGCGCAGGCTCAGGCCAGCGGGACGGCCGAATCGGCCGGTGTGACGCGGGCCGTCGTCGAGCGGGTGGTACACCTCGGTTTCGAGGTGAAGGTCGAATTGAAGAATGCGGCCACCGGTGAACTGTTCGCGGCGCAGATCACCCGCGGCGACAGTGAGGCGCTCGGTCTGCGCGAGGGCGAGACGGTGTACGTACGAGCGACTCGGGTGCCGAAAATCGCAGACGCTAGCGGTGCAGACGCGATTGCTGGTGCACCGGTTCGTTGAACCGGTGCGATAGAGCGTTCGGCTCCGGTGTCGCAACAGCCCGTGCCGCAGGAGTGGAGCCTGCGGAACGACCCATCGAGACCGCGGAGTCGTATCGCCGCGACACCAGATCTGCCAGCGCCGGATGTGCTCCGATCACCCTGGCATGCACCACGTTCGGCAGGCCTGCGACCGAGGCTTCGATCCTGTCGGTGAGCAGTCCGGGGGCCAGGAACCAGGGTGCCACGACGATGCGGTCGGCTCCCAGCGTGCGCAGTTGTGCGACCGCATCGGTGGGGGACGGGGAGACCGAGGTCGCAAAGCAGGTCACAGCTCCGGCCCAGTCTGTTCCGGCGAGCAGTTTCTGCGCGATCACCCGGGTGCGCTGATTCGCCGGTGCCACCGAGGAGCCGACCGCGGCAAGAGCGATTCCGACCGTCGAATCGGTTACTGCGACACCGGTTTCGGTGATGCGGTCGCGGACTGCGTCGATGAGGAGTCGGTCGTCTCCCAGAACGTCGGCTTGCGTTATCGAGACGTGCGGGTGTCGCGTTCTTGCGGCCTGCAGTAATTCGGGCAGATCGACTTTTGCGTGAAAAGCCTTGCCCAGCAACATCGGAACTGCGACGATGCGTGCGTGTCCGGCAACGGCCAGGTCGTCGACCACCTGATCGACGCCGGGCTCGGAGAGATCGAGAAACGCCACGCGCACGTCCAGATCCGGTCGCCGCCGACGCAGGGCGTCGACGGCGCGGTGGATCGTCGCGCTCGAGCGCGGGTCACGGCTGCCGTGGGCAACCGCGATCAGTGCGCTCACGCCGGAACTGCCGACCCCAGCTCGACGGCAGCCAGAGCGTTGCCCACGAGCCCGGCAGCCAACGTGTTGCCGCCGGCCGGATCGATCAGCAGGAAGCTGCCCGTGTGCCGGTTGACGGCGTAGTCGTCTGCCACGATGGGTTCGGCGACGCGCACCGAGATTCGGCCGATCTCGTTGAGCTCCAACGACTCCGGACCTTCGTGTGCGGTGAGCTCCTGCTCGTCGAATCGCTCGATCAGGGTCCCGACGATGGCCTGGGTGGTGCGAGTGCCGTGCTTGAGCAGCAGGCGAGCGCCCGGGCGGAGCGGCTTCTCGGCGAGCCAGCACACCGTGGCCTCGAAGTCGCCGATCGGCTCCGGTGCGTCCTGCGGGGAGGCGATGGTGTCGCCGCGCGAGACGTCGACATCGTCGGCGAGTACGAGGGTGACACTGCGTCCGGCATGAGCGGTACGCAATTCCCCGTCCGCGGTATCGATGCGCTCGACTGTCGTTCGGGTGCCGGAGGGCAGGATGACGACCTCGTCGCCGACGTCGACGGAGCCCGCCGCGACCTGGCCGGCATATCCGCGGTAGTCCGGGAACTCCGCTGTGCGAGGCCGGATCACGTACTGCACGGGGAATCGCAGACCGACCCGGTGCGGTTCGGCGTCGACCGGAACCGACTCGAGGTGCTCGATGAGGGTGGGTCCGTCGTAATACGGGGTCTTGTCCGACTTCACCGCGACGTTGTCGCCGTGCAGTGCGGACACCGGGATCTCGATGACGTCCTCGCTGGACCAGCCGAGGGAGGAGGTCAGCGAGTTGAACTCGGCCGAGATCTCGGCGAACACCGTTGCGGGGTCCTCGACCAGATCGATCTTGTTGACCGCGAGTACCAGGCGCGGAACGCCGAGCAGAGCGAGAACCGCTGCGTGCCTGCGGGTCTGCGTGATGACACCCTTGCGGGCGTCGACCAGCAGGATGACGAGCTGAGCCGTCGAGGCACCGGAGACGGTATTGCGGGTGTACTGAACGTGGCCGGGGGTATCGGCCAGTACGAACGAGCGGTGCGGCGTCGCGAAGTAGCGATAGGCGACATCGATGGTGATGCCCTGTTCACGCTCGGCGCGCAGGCCGTCGACCAGGAGGGACAGGTCCGGAGTGGCCAGCCCCTTGTCCACCGAGGCCCGAGTGACGGCGTCGATCTGGTCGGCCAGAACGGATTTGGTGTCGTAGAGGAGCCGTCCGACGAGCGTCGACTTACCGTCGTCGACGCTCCCCGCGGTGGCGAGGCGAAGAAGCTGCGTTCCTGTGCTGCTCATCAGAAGTATCCTTCTCGTTTGCGATCTTCCATGGCAGCCTCGGAGACGCGGTCGTCGCCGCGGGTGGCTCCGCGTTCGGTGAGCCTGGACGCGGCTACCTCGGCGAGGATTGCCTCGTTGTCGGCGGCCTCGGACAGCACTGCGCCGGTGGTTGATCCGTCGCCGACGGTGCGGTAGCGCACCGACAGGGTCTGCAGCTCCTCGTTCTCGGCCGGTCCGCCCCAGACGCCGGGCGTCATCCACATGCCGTCACGCTGGTAGACGGGTCGCTGATGGGCGTAGTAGATGCTCGCCAGTTCCACGTCGTCACGGGCGATGTAGCGCCAGATGTCGAGTTCGGTGAAGTTGCTGAGCGGGAACACGCGCACCTGCTCGCCGGGGGAATGCTTGCCGTTGTACAGGTTCCACAGTTCGGGTCGCTGCTTCTTGGGCTCCCACTGGCCGAATGCGTTGCGCAGCGAGAAGATCCGCTCTTTCGCACGGGCCCGCTCCTCGTCGCGTCGGGCACCGCCGAAGACGGCGTCGAACCGATTTTCGGAGATCGCGTCGAGGAGGGGCACGGTCTGCAGCGGGTTGCGAATGCCGTCGGGGCGCTCGGTGAGGCGTCCGTCGGCGAGATACTCCTCGACGCTGGCCACGTGCAGACGCAGGTTGTATTTGGCGACCACGTGATCGCGGAAGTCCAGCACCTCCTGCAGGTTGTGTCCGGTGTCGACGTGCAGCAGTGCGAACGGCAGGGGAGCGGGCCAGAACGCCTTGATCGCCAGGTGCAGCAGAACGGTCGAGTCCTTGCCGCCGGAGAACAGGATGACGGGGCGCTCGAACTCGCCCGCCACCTCACGGAAGATGTGGATGGCCTCGGATTCGAGTGCGTCGAGGGTGTCGAACCGATCTGCGTCGAGATGGGTCCGACCGACGGTGGCCGAGGTGAGATCGAGTGTCATGAGGCGTGCAACCCACATTCGGTCTTGGCCTTGCCGGCCCAACGACCGCTACGCGGGTCGGCTCCGGGGGCAGGTTTGACGGTGCACGGTGCGCACCCGATGGACGGATAGCCTTCGTCGACGAGGGGATTGACCAGAATCGAATGTTCGTCGATGTAGGCCTGCATCTGCTCGTCGGACCACGGCGCGATCGGGTTGATCTTGACCAGACCGAAGGCGTCGTCGAACGAGATGAGCGGGGCGTTGGCGCGGGTGGGGGCCTCGACCCGGCGGATACCGGTGACCCAGGCGCTGTAATTCGCCAGTTCCTTCTTCAGCGGGG
Organism: Rhodococcus sp. EPR-147; assembly: GCF_001647185.1. Lineage (NCBI taxonomy): Bacteria > Bacillati > Actinomycetota > Actinomycetes > Mycobacteriales > Nocardiaceae > Rhodococcus > Rhodococcus sp. EPR-147. The sequence goes on along the minus strand of NZ_LVCU01000443.1, from coordinate 1,984 downwards.
CGACCTTGCGCATCGCACAGCAGCGATTGGGCTCGCGGGCGAACAGGTCCTTGCCGTCGATCGCATCCTGTTCTGCGACAGTCTTCTCGGCTCGGGCGTTGACGACCCGGACGCCGTAGACGGACTCGACGGCGTCGCGCGTCCCGATGGTCTCGGCGAAGTGGTAGCCGGTGTCGAGGAACAGCACGTCCACGCCGGGATGAACCTGTGCAGCGAGGTGAACGAGCACCCCGTCCTGCATGTTGGACGCAACGATGAAGTCGTCACCGAAGTTGTCCTCGGTCCACTGCAACAACACCAGCGGACTCGCCCCGTCGAGTTCGCGGGCACCGCGCTCGGCGATGTCCTTCAATTCCTCCACCGTCAAATTCAACCTGGTACTCATCGCAAATCCGCCTCGTCTGCTCGCACGGCCCACTGAGCGAACCGTTCGCCGTCCTCGCGGTGCTTGTCGAAATTGCGCACCACTCTGTCGATGTAATCTCCCAGCTCGGAGCTGTTGACCTTGTGCTGGCGCAACTTTCGGCCGAATGCACTGTCCAGTCCGAGGCTGCCTCCGAGATGAACCTGGAAACCCTCGATCTGATTCCCGTCCCCGTCGTCGACCAACAGGCCCTTGAAGCCGATGTCGGCGATCTGCGACCGTGCGCACGAATTGGGGCAGCCGTTGATGTTGATGGTGATCGGCACGTCGAGTTTGCTGTTGATGTCGGACAGGCGCTCTTCGAGCTCGGGGACGAGAACCTGTGAGCGCTTGCGGGTTTCGGCGAACGAGAGCTTGCAGAACTCGATGCCGCTGCACGCCATCAGATTCTTGCGCCAGTGCGAGGGCCGGGCAGGTAGGCCCAGCGCATCGAGGTCGGAGATCAGCTGCTCGAGCGTCTCGTCGGGAACGTCGAGGACGATCAGCTTCTGGTACGGCGTGAACCGCACGCGATCCGACCCGGCCTTCTCGGCAGCGTCGGCGACGGCGGCGAGGATGGTGCCGGAGACGCGGCCCGCGATGGGTGCCACCCCGACGGCGTTGAGGCCGTTCTTGAGCTTCTGGATCCCGACGTGATCGCGGGGCCGAGCGGGCTTCTCGGGAGCCGGGCCGTCGATGAGCTTGCGGTGCAGGTATTCGTCCTCGAGGACCTGGCGGAACTTCTCGATGCCCCAGTCCTTGATGAGAAACTTCAGGCGCGCCTTGGTACGAAGCCTGCGGTAGCCGTAGTCACGGAAGATCGAGACGACGCCTTCCCATACGTCGGGAACGTCCTCGAGCGGAACCCAGACGCCGACTCGCTGCGCGAGCATGGGGTTGGTGGACAGGCCGCCGCCGACCCACAGGTCGAGTCCGGGCCCGTGCTCGGGATGCACGACGCCGACGAACGCGCAGTCGTTGATCTCGTGCACCACGTCCTGCAGGCCCGAGATCGCCGTCTTGAACTTGCGCGGCAGATTGGAGTACTCGGGCTTGCCGATGTAGCGCTCGACGATCTCGTCGATGGCGGAAGTGGGGTCGAGGATCTCGTCGACGGCCTCGCCCGCGAGCGGGGAACCGAGCACCACTCGGGGGCAGTCGCCGCACGCCTCGGTGCTCTTCAGGCCGACCGCTTCGATTCGACGCCAGATCTCGGGGACGTTCTCCACCTCGACCCAGTGGAACTGCACGTTCTCACGGTCGGACAGGTCTGCGGTGTCGCGACCGAACTCCTGGGAGATGCCGGCGAGGACACGCAGCTGCTCGAGGTTCAGTGCGCCCGCGTCGCAGCGGATACGCATCATGAAGTACTTCGCCTCGAGGAGGTCGATGTTGTCGTCACCGGTGAAGGTGCCGTCGTAGCCCTGCTCACGCTGGGTGTAGAGGCCCCACCAGCGAAAGCGGCCGCGAAGATCGCCCTTGTCGATGCTGTCGAAACCCTGCTTGGAGTAGATGTTCTCGATGCGGGCTCGCACGTTGAGCGGGTTGTCGTCCTTCTTGGACTGCTCGTTGGCGTTCAGT
>NZ_LVCU01000442.1:0-15557 GCF_001647185.1 Rhodococcus sp. EPR-147 | reverse complement strand
TGGTCGCGTCGCTGGTCGACGACATGCATTGCTCCTGCATCTTTGTGCTGGCCGGTACCCGGTACGGGAGCGCAGATCAGTGCTCGCTCGACGACAGTGGGAAACCGGTGGATCGAATGGACGTGCTCGAAGGAGGGCTGGTCAGCAGCCGGTCGTGTATCGACACGACGCGCTGCAGACACGGCCTAGATCGACATGGCGGCGCGCCACGAGTCGAATTCCTGAGTCGGTCACGGGAGTCATTGTGCCACGTCATCGGGGCGATGGACGACCGCGGCGGCTATTTACCCCGATTTCGAGGTAAATAGGCTGGCAGGGCGTGTGGGATCGGGTGTGCCCGAACTCTGGGACACTGGAGGGCGTGAATACCGTCGTACCCGTCCCGTCCACCTTCGAGTTGCCGACCGAGGCGTTCGACGGAGTGGGGGACCGCGCGTTCGGGATCTACGTGCACGTTCCGTTCTGCGCCACGCGGTGCGGGTACTGCGACTTCAACACCTACACGGGGGGTGAGCTGGGCACATCGGCGTCGCCGCAGTCATGGCTGGAGGGTCTGCGACGTGAGTTGGACACCGCCGCGGGGCTGATGCAGGCCCGCACGGGTCGCGTTCCGACGGCAGACACCGTCTTCGTCGGCGGTGGCACGCCCTCGCTGCTCGGGGGCGACGGTCTGGCCGACGTCCTGGGTGCGGTTCGGTCCAGTTTCGGATTGACCGACGGCGGCGAGGTGACCACGGAATCCAACCCGGAATCGACGTCACCGGAATTCTTCGACCGGCTCCGCGACTCGGGCTTCACCCGCATCTCGCTCGGAATGCAGTCCGCTGCACCACATGTGCTTGCCGTCCTCGATCGCACCCACACGCCCGGTCGAGCGGTCGCCGCGGCAAAGGAAGCGCGCGCGGCCGGTTTCGAGCACGTCAATCTCGACCTCATCTACGGCACTCCCGGCGAGCGAGACAGCGATCTGGACCAGTCCCTCGCGGCAGTGCTCGAGGCCGGCGTCGACCACGTCTCGGCCTACGCGCTGATCGTCGAGGACGGCACCGCCATGGCCCGCAAGGTTCGCCGCGGCGAGTTGCCTGCACCCGACGACGACGTGCTGGCGAGCCGATACGAACGCATCGACACGGCGATGAACGCCGCAGGGCTGTCCTGGTACGAGGTGTCGAACTGGGCCACCGACGCCGACGCGCAGTGCCGCCACAACATCGGCTACTGGGACGGCGGCGACTGGTGGGGCGCTGGGCCCGGCGCACACAGCCACATCGGCGGCACCCGGTTCTGGAACGTCAAACACCCGGCCGCGTACGCCGATCGCCTTGCCGCAGGACACCTACCGGTGCACGGCAGCGAATTGCTCAGCGCCGAGGATCGACACCTGGAAGAGCTGATGTTGACCGTCCGACTCCGCTCGGGAGTGCCGATGAGGTTGCTCGGGCCGGCCGAGCGCGCCGCTGCCGAACAGACCGTCACAGACGGGTTGATGGTGCGCCGCGGAGAACGACTCGTGCTCACCGACCGGGGCCGATTGCTGGCCGACGCGGTGGTGCGCACCATCGCTGCCGCCTGAACAGTCTGTTTCAGGCTCCGAGGGCGTCGTAGTCGAACACCCTGGCGTGCAACACCGTTCGATTGCGCAGTGCCGCACGTACTGCGCGATGCAAGCCGTCTTCGAGGTAGATGACGCCGCGGAACTGCACCGCGTGGGGGAACAGATCGCCGTAGAAGGTGGAGTCCTCGGACAGCAATCTGTCCAGCTCGAGCACCTTGGTGGTGGTGACGATCTCGTCCAGACGCAGCTGGCGTGGCGGGATTCTCGACCAGTCCCTGATGGACAGACCGTGCTCGGGGTACGGCTTTCCGTCACGAACACCCTTGAAGATCATCGCGAGCCTCGAGCCGCTGGACCGAATCGAAAGAACATTTCCACTCGGACCACAGTAAGGCCTTGCACGAGCATGCGTTCGCCGGCTACTAGACTCGAGCGACGATTGGAAACGAGAACGGAGGTGGGCACCGATGTCGAGCACCGACGACAGGCGGTTCGAGGTTCTACGAGCGATCGTGGCGGACTACGTGTCCACCCAGGAACCCGTCGGTTCACGTGCCCTGGTCGAACGCCACAACCTGGGGGTGTCCAGTGCAACGGTGCGCAACGACATGGCCGTGCTCGAGGCCGAGGGGTACATCGCGCAGCCGCACACCAGTTCCGGTCGGGTGCCGACCGACAAGGGCTATCGGCAGTTCGTCGACCGAATAGCGGACGTCAAGCCGCTGTCCGCGGCCGAACGCCGCGCCATCCTCGAGTTCCTCGAGAACGGCGTCGACCTGGACGACGTGCTGCGACGCGGCGTCCGATTGCTGGCTCAGTTGACCCGGCAGGTTGCCGTGGTGCAGTACCCCACGCTGTCGGCGTCCTCGGTTCGCCACCTGGAAGTGGTGGCGCTCACCCCGGCCCGGCTGCTGTTGGTGCTCATCACCGACTCCGGGCGAGTCGATCAGCGCATCGTCGAACTCGGTGACGTCATCGACGACGAGAATCTTGCGCAGCTGCGGCGTCTTCTCGGCGGTGCACTCGAGGGCAAGCGTCTGGCGGCGGCATCGGCTGCGGTGGCCGAACTCGCCGAGAACGCTCCACCTGCGCTACGCGACGCGATGATTCGATCGGCCACGGTGCTGGTGGAATCGCTGGTCGAGCATCCCGAGGAACGCCTGGTTCTCGGCGGGACGGCGAACCTGACGCGCAATGCCGCCGATTTCGCCGGCGACGCGGGGTTTCCCGGATCGCTCAGGGCGGTACTCGAGGCGCTGGAAGAGCAAGTGGTCGTCCTCAAGCTGCTCGCAGTGACGCAGGACACCCGCACCGTCACGGTGCGGATCGGCGAGGAGACGCAGGTCGAGGAAATGCGCGGGACATCGGTGATTTCCACCGGGTACGGGTCGGCTGGCATGGTCCTCGGAGGAATGGGTGTTCTCGGGCCGACCCGAATGGACTACCCAGGAACAATTGCGTCGGTCGCCGCGGTTGCCAGGTACATCGGCGAGGTCCTGGCCGAGCGCTGAGACGAGCGAGAACCGATCGAACGCCGGCGGCGGGGGCACCGGACGGCCGGCACACAGCTTCACCGAACGAGATTCATCTTCTAGGACGAAAGAGACGACGTGGCACGGGATTATTACGGGACTTTGGGCGTCGGCCAGCAGGCGACGGACCAGGAGATCAAGCGCGCCTACCGCAAGCTGGCGCGAGAGCTGCACCCGGACGTCAACCCGGACGAGGCCGCGCAGGCTCGGTTCAAGGACATCTCCACCGCATACGAGGTGCTCTCCGATCCGGAGAAGCGTCGCATCGTCGACCTCGGCGGCGACCCGCTGCAGCAGGGCGGCGGAGGCGGCGGCGGTGGTGGATTCGGTGGTGCCGGGTTCGGCGGCGGCCTGGGAGATGTGTTCGAGGCGTTCTTCGGCGGCGGTGCGGGCGGATCCCAGCGCGGGCCCAAGGGGCGCGTCCAGCCGGGAGCGGATTCGCTGTTGCGTACCAAGCTCACCCTGGACGAGTGCGCGACGGGCGTGACCAAGCACATCACCGTCGACACGGCGATTCTCTGCGACCTGTGCACGGGCTCGGGCACCAACGGTGACTCCAAGCCGGTTCGCTGCGATACCTGCGGCGGTGCCGGTGAAGTGCAGTCGGTGCAGCGCTCGTTCCTCGGCCAGGTCATGACCAGCCGCCCGTGCCCCACCTGCCGCGGCGCAGGCGAGACCATCCCCGACCCCTGCCGCAAGTGTGGCGGCGACGGTCGCGTCCGGTCGCGTCGCGACATCTCGGTCAAGGTGCCGGTCGGCGTGAGCAACGGCATGCGCATTCGACTGGCCTCTCAGGGCGAGGTCGGTCCCGGCGGCGGACCCGCGGGAGACCTGTACGTGGAGATCGTCGAACAGCAGCACGAGGTGTTCGTGCGCGACGGTGACGACCTGCACTGCACCGTCCGTGTTCCGATGGTCGACGCCGCTCTCGGCACCTCGGTCAACATCGACGCGATCATCGACGGACCCACCTAGATCTCGATCGATCAAGGCACACAACCGAATTCGACGACGGTGCTGCGCGGCCACGGGATGCCCAAGCTGCGGTCCGGTATTCGCGGCGATCTGCACGCGCACCTCGAGGTCATCGTGCCGACCAAGCTCGACAGCAAGCAGACCCATCTGCTCGAACAGCTCAGGTCGATGCGCGACCGCGACTCGGCGGAGGTCGTCACCACCGGTTCGGCGCACAGCGGCGGCCTGTTCTCGCGGTTGCGGGAAGCGTTCAGCGGTCGCTGATCGATGGCCCCCACGGTCTTCTACCTCTCACCTCTACCGAACGTCGGCGAGCTCGCGGTGCTCGACGGCAAGGAAGGGCACCACGCCGCGACGGTGAGGCGCATCCGGGTGGGCGAGCGGGTGTTGCTCGGTGACGGAGCGGGCGGCCTGGCCGACACGGTCGTGGCCGCAGCGGAGAAGAACCGACTCGAACTGACCGTGCAATCGCGCAGTGAGATGCCGCGTCCCACCCCGGTGGTGACGCTGGTGCAGGCATTGCCGAAGGCGGACCGATCGGAGCTCGCCGTCGAGCTGGCCACGGAAGCGGGCGTCGATGCCGTCGTGCCCTGGCAGTCGGCTCGTTGCGTCGCACGGTGGGAAGGCCCGAAGGCAGCCAAGGGCGTCGCCAAGTGGCGCAGTACCGCGGCGGAGGCGGCCAAGCAGTCGCGTCGGGCATTCATCCCCGAGGTGTCCGAGCTGCACGATTCGCGGGAGGTCGACGCCTTCGTACGCGGCGTCGTGGAGCGCGGCGGAATCGTCGCCGTGCTGCACGAGGCGGCTACTTCGGCGTTCCGGGACCTGCCGTTCGACTCGGTTCCCGAGGTCGTGATCGTCGTCGGACCCGAAGGTGGTCTCGACGACAGGGAGGTCGCCGCTCTCACCGAGGCGGGTGCGACGCCGGTGGTGCTGGGCCCGACGGTGCTGCGGACCTCGACGGCAGGAGCTGTGGCCCTGGGCGCGCTGGGCGTCCTGACCTCGCGGTGGACCCAACTCCCGCCCGACTTTCAGAACGTATGAGCGCGCGGATGAAGATCGCGTACGGCGATCATCCGGAGCAGTTCGGCCACCTCTACCTGCCGGCCGAGCCGATGGATCACCGGACGCCGGTGGTCGTGGTGGTGCACGGCGGGTTCTGGAGCGGACAGTACGGGTCCAATCTGGGCACCCAGTTCGCCCGCGCAGTCGCCGCAGCCGGAGCGGTAGCGTGGAACATCGAGTACCGACGCGTCGGCGCAGGTGGGCACTGGCCGGAGATGCAGTCCGATGTGACTGCGGCACTCGACGTCGTCGCCGGGGAACTGCAGCACCACGCCCCGGTCGGGATCGACGACGTCCGCGTCATCGGCCACTCCGCCGGCGGCCACCTGGCCGTGTGGCTCGGCGGCGAGACCGGCACGAAGGTCCGCCCGTCGCGCATCGTTTCGCAGGCCGGTGTACTCGATCGAGAGCCGCGCGGTGCGTCGGGACGGACGAACCCGGCGGTCGAGGCGCTGTTGCAGGCCCGATACGAGGACGACCCCGAGCTGTACCGAACGGCCTCGCCTGCGGCCCGCGCGCCCATCGGCATCCCGACGATCGCCCTACACGGATCCGAGGACATCCAGGTGCCCGCGGCGCAGAGCGAGCGGTACGTAGCGCTGGCGCGCGCTGCCGGAGACGACGCCCGACTGACGATCGTGCCGGGGGAAGACCACTTCGCTTTCCTGAATCCCGATTCCCGGTGTTGGGCGCTCTCGCTCGACGCGGTGATCGGTGCCACCAGCGAGTAATGGGAATGCGCATCGTTGCTGCGGCGTTAAACTCGATCCATACCAAATGCACGTCCGAGAAGCCGACACCAGAGAGCAGGCCATAGCCACCACGTGAGTGAACACAGCGAATTTCCCGCCGAGCGTGACGTTCGGTCCACCCTGGAACTCGCCCCCGAAGCAGTGATGCCACTGCTGGGACAGTCCGACGAGAACCTGCGGGCGCTCGAGCAGATGCTGACGGCAGATATCCACGTACGAGGAAACGCCGTGACGCTCACCGGAAAAGTGGCCGATGTGGCGCTGGCCGAACGGGTGATCTCCGAGTTGGCCGCGCTCGCCAAGCGCGCTCAGCCACTGACCCCCGATGCAGTGCGCCGATCGATCGCCATGCTCACCGAGGGCGTGTCGGATTCACCGGCCGAGGTCCTGAGCCTGGACATCCTCTCGCGCCGCGGCAAGACGATTCGGCCCAAGACGCTGAACCAGAAGCGCTATGTGGATGCGATCGACGCCAACACCATCGTGTTCGGCATCGGCCCGGCCGGTACCGGCAAGACGTACCTGGCGATGGCGAAGGCCGTGCAGGCATTGCAGACCAAGCAGGTCAGCCGCATCATCCTGACGCGTCCGGCAGTGGAGGCGGGGGAACGGCTCGGTTTCCTTCCAGGAACGCTGCACGAGAAGATCGACCCGTACCTGCGGCCGCTGCACGATGCGTTGCACGACATGATGGACGACGAGGCGATTCCGAAGCTGATGCAGGCCGGGGTCATCGAGGTCGCCCCGCTCGCCTACATGCGCGGACGCACTCTCAACGATGCATTCATCATTCTCGACGAGGCGCAGAACACCACCGCCGAGCAGATGAAGATGTTCCTGACCCGACTCGGGTTCGGGTCGAAGATAGTCGTCACCGGCGACGTGACCCAGGTCGACCTTCCCGGAGGTGCGCGGTCCGGGCTGCGGGCAGCCTCGGAGATCCTCACCGACGTGGACGACATCCACTTCGCGCAGCTCACCAGCAGCGACGTGGTGCGCCACCGCTTGGTCTCGGAGATCGTCGACGCGTACGAGCGGTTCGAGTCGACATCGGAAGGCGTCATTCCCAACAGGGCGCAACGCCGCACCGGTGGACCGCGTTCGGCGAGAAGATGATTCAGACATACGGACCGACAGATGCAGGCAACGAGAGCGTGGGTAGTGGCTAGATGAGTATCGAAGTGTCCAACGAGTCGGGGATGGACATCTCCGAACCCGAGCTGGTCTCGGTCGCGCGGTTCGCGATCGCCGGCATGGACGTACATCCCGCTGCGGAACTGTCGATGGTGCTGGTGGATTCGGCAACGATGGCAGATCTGCACATGCGGTGGATGGATCTGCCCGGCCCGACCGACGTGATGTCGTTTCCGATGGACGAGCTGGAGCCGGGCGGTCGTCCCGACGCGCCCGAGCCCGGACCGGCGATGCTCGGCGACATCGTGTTGTGCCCGTCGTTCGCCGCGGATCAGGCTGCCGCAGCGGGGCATTCGCTCGAACACGAGCTCGCTCTGCTGACCGTGCACGGTGTGCTGCACCTGCTGGGTTACGACCATGCCGAGCCGGACGAAGAGAAGGAAATGTTCGAGCTGCAGAACCGTCTGCTGGCCGAATGGTACGAGGACGCCAGGCGCGCGGAGGAGGCCGCCGAACAGGCCGCCCGCGACGCCAGGCTACTCGGCAAGGCCGGTTTCGTGGACGGACTCGACCGATGATCTGCGTCGTCGAACAGGTGCAAGTGTGGGGTCCTAGCGCGTGAGCAGTGCTGTTGCGCTCATCGTGTTCGCTGTCCTTCTCGTGCCTCTCGGAGGTCTGTTCGCTGCCGTCGATTCCGCTCTGAACACGGTCTCACGGGCGCGAATCGACGACATGGTCAAGGACGAGCGCCCCGGTGCCACCGGCCTCGTCGTCGTGGTCGGTGATCGCCCGCGATACGTCAATCTGATGGTGCTGCTGCGCATTCTGTGCGAAATCGGCGGCACCGTGTTGCTCGCGGGTGGCCTGACGCAGTTGATCGATTCGACCACCGCATTGGTGATCAGCGCGGTGGCCATGGTGTTGGTCAGTTACGTCGTGATCGGTGTCGGTCCGCGAACCCTCGGTCGGCAGAACGCGTACTCGATCGCGTTGGCCGCTGCATTGCCGTTGCGGGCACTCGGGTGGCTCCTCGGACCGATCAGCAGACTGCTCATCCTCATCGGTAACGCGATCACCCCCGGTAAGGGATTTCGCAACGGCCCCTTCGCCTCCGAGATCGAACTCCGAGAACTGGTGGACATGGCCCGCGAGCGCGGCGTCGTGGCCGACGACGAACGGCGAATGATCCAATCGGTGTTCGAGCTGGGTGACACCTCCGCCCGCGAGGTCATGGTGCCGCGGCCCGAGATGGTGTGGATCGAGTCCGACAAGTCAGCAGGACAGGCCACCTCGTTGGCTGTGCGCAGCGGCCACTCCCGCATCCCGGTGATCGGCGAGAACGTGGACGACATCGTGGGCGTCGTATATCTCAAAGACCTTGTGCAGCAGACGTATTACTCCACCGACGGCGGCCGCGGAGTGCAGGTGTCCGACCTGATGCGTCCGGCCGTCTTCGTTCCCGACTCCAAGGCACTCGACAGTCTGCTCGCCGAGATGCAGCGCGATCGCAACCACATGGCCCTGCTGGTCGACGAGTACGGGGGCATTGCCGGGCTGGTGACCATCGAGGACGTGATCGAGGAGATCGTCGGCGAGATCGCCGACGAATACGATTCCGACGAAGTCGCGCCCATCGAGGAACTCGACGACGGACGCTATCGACTGTCCTCGCGGGTGCCGCTCGAAGACCTCGGCGAGATCTTCGGCATAGACATCGAATCCGAGGAAGTCGACACCGTCGGCGGACTCCTCGGCTACGAACTCGGCCGAGTACCGTTGCCCGGTTCGCAGGTGATCACCCACGGCCTGCTGCTGCGTGGAGAAGGTGGAGCAGATCCCAAGGGGCGCGTCCGCATCGCCACGGTCCTGGTCGAAAAGCTCGAACCCGAAGAAGATTCCACCGAGGACGACGACTCGTCCGAGGCCACTCGTCAACACTGAAATCTGGAGGTGCTCTTGTCCGAGCAGAACAACGGTGAGTTCCGATCCGGATTCGTCTGTTTCGTAGGCCGACCCAACACCGGCAAGTCCACGCTGACCAATGCGTTGGTGGGATCGAAGATCGCCATCACGTCCTCGCGTCCCCAGACGACGCGGCACACCATTCGCGGCATCGTGCACCGAGAGCACGCCCAGCTGATCCTGGTCGACACCCCCGGCCTGCACCGACCGAGAACGCTACTGGGGCAACGCCTCAACGACCTGGTGCAGGACACCTACTCCGAGGTCGACGTCATCGGACTCTGCATCCCCGCGGACGAGAAGATCGGGCCCGGCGACCGGTGGATCCTCGAACAGGTGCGGCACATCGCGCCCAAGACGACGCTCATCGGAATCATCACCAAGATCGACAAGGTCAAGAAGGAACGCGTCGTACAGCAGCTGATGTCGCTGTCGAAGCTGCTCGGCGAGAATTCGCATGTCATCCCGGTGTCCGCCGAATCGGGCGAGCAGATCGAGAAGCTCGTCGACCTGTTGGCGTCGGAACTGCCACCGGGCCCGGCGTTCTACCCCGACGGTGAGCTCACCGACGAGCCCGAGGAAGTCCTCATGGCCGAACTCATCCGTGAGGCCGCTCTCGAAGGCGTCCGCGACGAGCTGCCCCACTCTCTTGCCGTCGTCATCGACGAGGTCTTGCCCCGTGAAGGCCACGACAACATGCTCGACGTGCACGCAATCCTCTACGTCGAGCGATCGAGTCAGAAGGCCATCATCATCGGCAAGGGTGGTTCGCGACTCAAAGAGGTCGGCACCGCGTCGCGACTGCAGATCGAGAAGCTCCTCGGTACCAGGATCTACCTGGACCTGCACGTCAAAATCGCCAAGGACTGGCAGACCGACCCGAAGCAAATGGGCAAGCTCGGGTTCTGACCTGGAGCGGCTTCGCCGCATGTGCACGGCAATTCGTAGCAGGCTACGAGGTTTCGCTCACCTGGGTCCACCAGGGATCGGGGCGATTGCGGTGCCACTGCAGCACGTTCTCGAGTTGAGCGGCAACGGAAACGAGCAGTGGCTCGGAGGATTCGTGGCCCATCAACTGCAGGCCGATGGGCAGGCCCGCGGCGGTGAATCCCGCGGGCACGTTGACGCTCGGCCACCCCAGCACGTTCCACGGCCACGTGTAGGGGCAGTGCTCGGTGATGACCCGATCGGTGTCGGCGTCGGAGATGCCGTCGATGGCCTCGATCCGGGGCGGCGGGGTGGCGGTCGTCGGGGCGAGCACGATGTCGTACTCGTCGAAGAACCGGCCGACACGACGCCCGATGCGAGGTTCGGCGGCGCGTGCTGCGCGCAGCGGTGCCCCGGCCAGAGCCCGGCCGCTCTTGGCGTTGGCTCGGGTGCGTGGGTCGGCGAGAGACGGATCGGGGAGACGGTCGAGCCAGGTGGCCACACCCGCCAGCGAGCGGGGTAAGAAGTTGAGCCCCAACAACATTCCGTATGCCGGATCGTCGACGACCACTCGGTGCCCGAGTAGGCGCAGTACCGCGGCCATCTGATATGCGGCACCGGCGATCTCCGGGTCCAGCGGGGCAGGCGTCGGAATGAACGGCTTACGCAGGCTCAGCGCGATCCGCAGCGAACCGGGGTTGCGTCCGACGGCATCGGAGACGGTCAGCGGCGTCGGACGATGCAGATCTCCGTCGTGACTGCCCGAGACCACGTCGAGGAGCAGTGCCGCGTCGGCCACGGTACGCGCGAGCGGGCCGATGACGGTGATGCCGTTGAACGCCTCGGGCTCCGGCCACGACGATATGCGTCCGCGTTGCGGCTTGATCCCCACGAGATTGGTCCACGAGGCTGGAATCCGCACCGAGCCGGCACCGTCGGAACCCAGAGCGGCAGAGACCAATTCGGCAGCCACCGCGGCAGAACTGCCACCCGAGGAGCCGCCCGGGGTGCGCGCACGGTCCCACGGATTACGGGTGTGCCCGAAGGTGCCGCCGGTGAACGGCCACTGGCCGAGTTCCGGGCTGTTGGTCTTTCCGACGATGACGGCTCCGGCTGCACGCAGTCTGCGTACCACCTCCGAATCCGCGGTAGCAGGTGGAAAGTCGCCCGCGCATCCGAAGGCGGTCGGTTCCCCGGTGACGTCCACGTCGTCCTTGACGGCAACGGGAACGCCGAGCAGGGGAGCGGTGGTGCCGGCGGCCCGCAGACGATCCGCTTCGGCCGCCTCGGCGAGGGCTGCATCGCGGCGCACGATGCGGAACGCGTTGAGCGTGGGTTGGCTCTTCTCGATGCGATCGAGTGATTCGGAAACCGCCTGTACCGACGTGATGCGACCCGACGCGAGAGCGGCAGCCTGAGCAACGAGAGTCGACCGATGGAAATCCACGCCTGCACAGTATCGACTCCTCGTCAGCGCGGGAACGGTCACCGCCGCAGCCCGCGTGGGACACTGGATGACGTGAGGCCATACCGTGACAACGCAGTCGTCCTGCGCCAGCACAAGCTGGGTGAGGCCGATCGCATCGTCACGTTGTTGACCAGGGAGAACGGAATCGTGCGGGCCGTTGCCAAGGGGGTTCGCCGCACCAAATCCAAGTTCGGTGCGCGGCTGGAACCGTTTGCGCACATCGACGTTCTGCTCTATCCGGGGCGCAACCTCGACATCGTCACCCAGGTGCACACGGTCGACGCGTTCGGCGGAGACATCGTGGCCGACTACGGCCGCTACACCACCGGTTGCGCGGTTCTCGAAACTGCCGAACGGCTGGCGGGCGAGGAGCATGCACCCGCACAGCGGCTGCATCAGTTGACCGTCGGTGCCCTGCGTGCCCTCGCGCAGCACGTCAGGCCCCCCGAGCTGGTGCTCGACGCGTACCTGCTGCGCGCGATGGGTTTCGCCGGATGGGCTCCCGCACTGACCGACTGCGCGCGGTGCGCAGCGGTGGGCCCACATCGAGCGTTCCATGTCGCGGCCGGTGGAGCCGTGTGTGTGCATTGCCGACCGCCGGGATCGGCGACGCCGTCGACCGGTGTTCTCGATCTGATGGTTGCGCTCGAGCGCGGGGAATGGGACTACACCGTCACCACCTCCGATGCCGTCCGCAAGCAGGCCAGTGGACTGGTGGCTGCGCATCTGCAATGGCATTTGGAACGACAGTTGCGCACGCTTCCGCTCATCGAACGTTCGCACCCGCATCAGGTACCGCTGGCGCAACCTGACTCCGTGTTCGCCGACACCGTCGGGCAGGATGGGGACCGTGATTCGACGACGAGAGCAGGGGCCTCGGCCTGACGAACAGTCGACGGTGCGCCCTCCCGATCCGCATCCGTCGGGCGCTCGTCCGCCCATCCTGCAGCCGGAACTGATTCCTCGCCACGTCGCACTGGTGATGGACGGCAACGGTCGGTGGGCACAGGATCGCGGTCTGCCGCGCACCGCAGGACACGAGCAGGGTGAAGCGGTGCTCATGGACACCGTCTGCGGGTGCATCGAGATCGGGGTGCAGTGGCTGTCCGCGTACGCCTTCTCGACGGAGAACTGGAAGCGCAGTCCCGACGAGGTCAAGTTCCTGATGGGCTTCAATCGTGACGTCATTCGTCGGCGGCGCGACGAGATGAACGAGATGGGCGTCCGGGTTCGCTGGGCCGGCCGTCGACCGAGGTTGTGGGGCAGTGTCATCAAGGAACTCGAAGTCGCCGAGGAGTTGACCAAGCACAACACCGTGATGACATTGACGATGTGCGTCAACTACGGTGGCCGAGCCGAGATTGCCGATGCCACAAGGGAAATCGCCAGGCAGGTGGCTGCGGGCAAGCTGAACCCCGAGAAGATCACCGAGGCCACCGTCGCCAAGTACCTCGACGAATCGGATATGCCCGACGTGGATCTGTTCCTGCGTCCGTCGGGGGAGCAGCGGACGTCGAACTTTCTGCTCTGGCAGTCCGCGTACGCGGAGTTCGTCTTCCAGAAGAAGCTCTTCCCGGATTTCGACCGTCGGGATCTGTGGGAGGCGTGTATCGAATACGCCTCGCGGGACCGACGATTCGGTGGAGTCAAGTATGAGTGACACCGCGAACGGGACGCCGGACGAGGGGCTTTCGTTGCAGGCCCGTGCCCAGTTGGCGCTCTCGCAGTTCGCGACGGTCACACTCGGTGACGAGGGTTCTCTCGGGTTCGACTATGCGGGTGCTCTGTGTTCGCTGCGTGCCGTGCGACTCTCGCCCGAGCTCGAGGTTCTCTCGCTCACTGCAGTCCTGGCGTGGGACCGGCCGTTGAAGCCGGCTCTGCACAAGAAAGTCGCCGACCGAAATGCGGATTCGCAGTTCGGCGCGATCTCGGTCAACACCCACGACAAGCTCGCGGATGTGCTGTTGCGCTACACCTTTCCTGCGAACGGTCTGGACGACGAGGCCATGCTGACGATGCTCATCCTGGTGCTCGCCGGAGTCGAAAAGGCGCGTGAGGGCCTACTTCCCTGATCGGTCAGCTAAGGTTTGCCTGTACTTACTTCTCAGTAGAGGCGGATGCGATGACTGTGCGGTGGACCCGAATGCTCACGGCGGTGGTGGCGGTGATCGCCCTCGGTGTGGCCGGGACAGCTTGTTCGACTGCCGACAACGGCGACACGGCGACGCAATCGGCGGACGGTGTATTCCCGGTCGTCATCGATCACATCTACGGCAGCACGACCATCGCCGAGAAGCCCACGCGCATCGTCACACTCGGGGTGTCCGACGCCGATGCCGTCATCGCGCTCGGCACAGTTCCCGTCGGCAACGCCGGGTACACGTTCTACGAGACCGGACTGGGTCCGTAGACCGACGAGTTGGTCGGTGATGCACCATTGACGTTGCTGGGCTCCGAGTCCGAGCCGAACTTCGAGCTGATCGCCTCGCTGGCACCGGATCTGATCACCGGGCTCAACGCGGGCTTCGACGAGGCCACGTACGCCAGGCTCAGTGATATCGCCCCGACGGTCGCTCGACCGGCCGGATCGGCTGCCTATGCCGTGGACCGCGAGGTGGCGACCGACACGATCGCTCGCGCGATGGGCGAATCAGAACGCGGCGAGGAGTTGAACGCGCAGACCACCGCTTCGCTCGAACTGGTGCGAGCTGCACATCCGGAGTTCGCGGGTAAGACTGCAGCCGTGGTGCTTCCGTACGACGGCCAATTCGGTGCATATCTGCCCGGTGATGCCCGCGGCACGTTCGTCACGTCGCTGGGCTTCGAGATTCCGGAACCGATTCTGGCCCAGGACGACGGCACCAACTTCTTCGTTCCGGTCTCGGCAGAGAACATCTCGCAGCTCGACGCCGACGTGGTGCTCTACCTCGGTACCGGCGAGGACATCGACGTCGTGGCGGAGAACCCGATCTTCGGAACGCTGACAGCCGCCCGAAACGATGCCATCGTTCCGTTGTCCATCGATCAGCGTGGAGCGATCACGTACAACTCGGTGCTGTCGATTCCGTTCGCCATCGACGCGGTGGTACCTCGCGTGGCTGACGCCGTCGCCTGAGCGGAGTCAGCGAGCGGCAGCGCTGCACTGACTGCAGGTGCCGAATATCTCGATCGTGTGGCTGACGTCGCTGAAACCGTTGGATTCGGCGACGCTCTGCGACCACTTCTCGACAGTGGGACCTTCCACCTCGACGGTGAAACCGCACGAGCGGCACACCAGGTGATGGTGATGCCCCGAGGAGCAGCGCCGGTAGACGGACTCCCCGTTGTCGGTGCGCAGTACGTCGACCGTCCCGGCGTCCGCCAGGGTCTGAAGCGTGCGATACACCGTGGTGAGGCCGATACCCTCACCGCGCTTGCGCAATTCGTCGTGCAGATCCTGTGCTGACTTGAACTCTTCGATGGTGTCGAGCAGGTCCGAGATCGCGCTGCGCTGCTTGGTGGCTCGCACCCCGACGACAACGGGTCGTCTGGGGGTGGCGGTGTCGGTGGACTTGTCGGTCACAGGTTCCGGCCTTCCTCGGCGTGGGCCACGGCGTCGACGACGATGTGGGAGAGATGATCGTCGACCAACCGGTACAGGACCTCGCGTCCGTTGCGTTCTCCGCGCACCACACCCGCTGCCTTGAGTACCCGAAGGTGTTGGCTGATCAACGGTTGCGTGACACCGAGGGCGACGACGAGTTCGTGAACGCACCGCTCGGACTCGCGCAGCTGCAGCACGATGGCGATGCGTACCGGGGCCGCCAGTGCCCGCAGGATGTCGCCTGCCGCAGCCAGAGTTTCCTTCGGCGGAATATGAGCCGGGGGAGCGTCGGCGAACGGATCGCCGGAGTGCAAGGGATGCTCGGGGTCTTGCCGGTGGGGCGAACTTGCTTCCACTGTCGAGTCCGTGGACACGGTTGCGGCTCCTTCGGCCGCCGGTTCGTTGCCGGCGGACTCTCCCTGCACGATCGACGTCATGGCACCAGGTTAGTGCAGTAGTTGTTATTGCAAATCGTATTCATTGTGATATGCACAAGTGCGCATGTCAACTTCCGCACGCGACCGCTGTTCGGATTCGACCGCCGAGCCAGATAGTCTGATCAGGGCGAAAACGCCCACGTCACCTCTTACACGATGTAACCGAAGAT
>NZ_LVCU01000441.1:0-10279 GCF_001647185.1 Rhodococcus sp. EPR-147 | reverse complement strand
AGATCTACGGCGGTACCAGGTCGGCCTGGGATTACGGTCCGTTGGGCGTCGAGCTCAAGGAGAACATCAAGAAGCAGTGGTGGCGCAACATGATCACCAGCCGTGACGACACCGTCGGGCTGGACTCCTCGGTGATTTTGCCGCGCGAGGTGTGGGAGGCGTCGGGCCACGTCGAGACGTTCTCCGACCCGCTGGTGGAGTCGCTGCACACGCACAAGCGGTATCGCGCCGACCACCTCATCGAGGCCTACGAGGAAAAGCACGGCCACCCGCCGGAGAACGGCCTCGCCGACATTCGCGATCCCGAAACCGGTGAGCCCGGCTCCTGGACCGAACCGCGTGCATTCTCGGGCCTGCTCAAGACCTTCCTCGGCCCGGTCGACAACGAAGAGGGCCTGCACTACCTGCGTCCCGAGACCGCACAGGGCATCTTCGTCAACTTCGCCAACGTGCTGACCACCTCACGCAAGAAGCCGCCGTTCGGCATCGGCCAGATCGGCAAGAGCTTCCGTAACGAGATCACGCCCGGAAACTTCATCTTCCGCACCCGTGAGTTCGAGCAGATGGAAATGGAGTTCTTCGTCAAGCCGGGCGAGGACGACGAGTGGCATCAGTACTGGATCGACTACCGCATGAAGTGGTACACAGACCTCGGTATCGATCCGGAGAACCTGCGGCTCTACGAGCACGCCAAGGAAAAGCTGTCGCACTACTCCAAGCGCACCGTGGACATCGAGTACAAGTTCGGATTCCAGGGCAGCGCGTGGGGTGAGCTCGAGGGCGTCGCGAACCGCACGGATTACGACCTCTCGGTGCACTCGAAGGCGTCGGGCCAGGATCTGAGCTACTACGAGCAGGCCACCGACACCCGCTACACCCCGTACGTCATCGAGCCTGCGGCCGGTCTGACGCGTTCGCTGATGGCGTTCCTCGTCGACGCGTACACCGAGGACGAGGCACCCAACGCCAAGGGCGGCGTCGACAAGCGCGTCGTGCTCAAGCTCGACCGTCGGCTGGCCCCGGTGAAGGTCGCGGTGCTCCCGCTCTCGCGTAACGCCGATCTGACGCCCAAGGCGAAAGATCTTGCGCAGCAACTGCGTCAGTACTGGAACGTCGAATTCGACGACGCCGGAGCAATTGGTCGCCGCTACCGTCGTCAGGACGAGATCGGCACCCCGTTCTGCATCACCGTCGACTTCGAGACTCTCGACGATCACGCCGTCACCATCCGCGAGCGCGACACCATGGCGCAGGAGCGTGTGGCACTCGATCAGGTCGAGGGCTACATCGCGTCTCGTCTGATCGGCGCGTAGGAACCTCACATACACGACAGGGCCCGATCTCGCGATGAGATCGGGCCCTGTCGTATGTCTGTCGAGAAACTAGAAGCGGCCGCCGCCACCGCCGAATCCGCCGCCCCCACCGCCGCCGCCGAAGCCCCCGCCACCGCCGAATCCGCCACCGAAGCCGCCGCCACCCCCGCCGCGCAGCACACTGTTGATCAGGATGCCGCCGAGGACCGCACCGGCGATGTTGCCGCCGCTACTGCCACCGCGCGGACCGTGGCGATTCTCCCAGTTCTGCACGTCGGACTGGGCGATCTGCGATGCGCGCGAGGCCAATTGGCTCGCAGCGTGCGCGTGCTTGAGGGCCTCGTCCGGGTTCTTGGGGTCGAGCTGACGCGCCGCACCGAGGTGCCGTTCGGCCTCGGACAGGCGCGTTCTGGCGTCGGCACCCACTCCGCCGCGGCGCGTCGAGATGTAGTCCGCAGCGGCGGTGATCTGCGCCTGAGCGGCCGCGATATCGCGATCCAGGCGGGCCCGAAGTTGGTCCTCGGCCGCCTTGTCCGCCGACGCCTCGTCGACGATCTTCTCGAGTTCGGCATCGGCTTCGGCGAGGGCGGTGTAGCTGCCGAGAGGGTCCGAGGACTGCGCCGTCTCCGCGTTCTTCAATGCAGTCTGGGCGGCTGTCATGGCTGCCTGCAGTTCGGCCCCGCCGTGTTCGGCCAATCCACGAGCCTGCTCGATGTCGCGTCGAACGTCCGCGATGGCGTCGGGCAGGGTTGCGATGGCATGCCTGATGTCGTCACGGGCATGGTCGACGCCATCGAGCAGGGTCTTGGCCTGGTCGACGGCTCGCTCGGCCGTGCGAATCGCGGTGACCGCCGGCCCCTGCTTGCCGGGCGGGAGTGCCGCCGCCGAGCGTCCGGCCTCGATGTTCTCCTCGGCCAGCGCCATGCGCTCCTTGGCCATCGTGACGTTGTCGGCAATCGAGTTCAGCGCCGATTCGGAGAAGTCCGAATGCAGCTGAGCAAGAACCGATTCGGACTGCGGAATTCTCACCGTCAAGCCGACGACAGCCTGGGTGAGCTCGTCGAGGTGGGCGTCGGCGTTCATCACGAGATCGCGGAACCCGTCGAATTCCTCCACCCGCGAATCGAGTTCGCGATCGGCCTGGCCACACGAGGAGATGATCTCGACGAGCATCGCCCGTCGCTGATCCGGAGTTTCCGGAATGGCGTCGTCGAGGCGTTGACGAATCTCGAACGCCGAGGCCAGGGCTTTCTTGGCGTTGTCGTAGGCGGTGATGAACGGCGCGGCCGCGGAATCTCCGAATTCTCCACGGGCGAGGTTCAATTCCTCTTCGCTGGCGCGCACCGCGTTGTCGGTCTCGATCAGAATTTCCTTGGCCCGCGTGTCGAGGACGTCGATGGGGAAGGCGGCCAGTGCGGCCGGGTCGCTCGGGTCGATCTTCGCCACGGCCTCGACCTCGGCGGCGACTCGGGCCTTCTTGCGGCGCGACGAGTAGACGACGGCTCCGCCGCCTGCCACGGCCAGTGCGCCGACTCCGATCAGCAGGGGTGCCGACGAGCCACCGCTGCCGCTCGAGGCGTACGCGTCGCCGAGTGCACCGGCTGCCGCAATGGCCGCACCGGACCAATCTTCCTCGCGCAGTGCAGGTTCGACATCGTCGACACGGATCGAATCTTGTTCGGAGGTGGTGATCTGAGACAGGCCGGTGTTCACCGCGAGGTAGTACGAACGGTCCACGGTGGCCACGGCGAGCAGAACGTCGCGCTGGCCGAGGTCACTTCTCTGGTACGTCTGCTCGGCCCAGTTCGCCGCCGACATGTTGTCGAAGTCCGCGACATAGGTGACCCACAACCGAACCTGGCTGCTGCCGTAGAGATCGTCGATCGAGGTCTGCACCTCGGCGAGTGCATCCGGGTCGAGTGCCTGGACGTTGTCGGTGATCTGTGTGGCCAGTCGCGACGGAGCCTCGGCGGATGCAACTCCCGGCGCGAGCAGGACCGCGGCGAAGAGGGTCAGAGCACCCACGGCGGCGAGACGACGAAATCGATGGATTGCTTCTCGAACGACTGGGGCGCTGGTGTGCCGCCGGTGCTGGACTGCCATGGCCTGAAATCTACCGGCTACGCGCCCGTGAGATCGAGCAGGTCGATCCGGATGCATGACAGTTGTCACCTCGCAATCGTGACGCCCGAACGAGGTCGGAGCTGCTCGGCCGCAGCAGAGTGATTCCCATGACCACAACGAAAGCAGTCGAACTGCGCAGCGTCACCAAGACCTACGGCTCGGTCCGGGCGGTCGACGGGCTGAGCCTGTCCATCGAACCGGGCGAGGTCGTCGCATTCCTCGGACCGAACGGAGCGGGAAAGACGACCACCATCGACATGATGCTCGGCCTGGCGACACCCACCACCGGGACGGTCTCGGTGTTCGGGGGAACGCCCGCCGACGCCATCGCCCAGGGGCGCATCTCGGCCGTCATGCAGACCGGCGGTCTGCTTCGCGATCTGACCGTCCGCGAAACCGTCGAGCTGACCTCGGCACTGTTCGCCCACACCCGCTCGGTGAAGGAGGTACTGACCAGGGCCGGCATCGCCGATATCGGAGACCGTCGAGTGGCGAAATGCTCCGGCGGTCAGCAGCAAAGGCTTCGGTTCGCGCTCGCTCTGCTGCCCGATCCGGATCTGCTGGTGCTGGACGAGCCGACCACCGGCATGGACGTCGAGGGGCGTCGCGACTTCTGGAACGCCATTCGCCAGGACGCCAGCACCGGCCGCACGGTGCTGTTCGCAACGCACTATCTGGACGAGGCCGACGCGTACGCAGACCGCATCGTGCTGGTGCGGCACGGCAAGATCGTCGCCGACGGTAGCGCCGCCGAGGTGAAGAACCTGGCGGCAGGACGCACCGTCACCGCCACCCTGCCCGGAGTCGACCAGTCGGTGTTGCTGGCTCTGCCGGGGGTGGACCGCGTCGACACACGTGGCGATCGGGTGATCGTGCACGGACGCGACTCCGACGCCGTGGCCCGATACCTACTCAACGATGCACACGCGACCGATCTGGAAATCGTCTCGCGCAACCTCGAAGACGCATTCCTCGCCCTGACCACCGACTCCGAAAACGACACAGCCGCAAACGACCTTGCCGGGAGCATCCGATGACCACGACCGCACACTCCGCAGCCACCCGTACCTCTGCCAGAGCCGTTGCCTGGGGCGGCTTCTCGCCGACCTTCCTCGGACTCGAGATCCGCAGGCTCTTTCGGAACAAGCGAACTCTGATCTTCACGTTGGTGATGCCGCCGGTGTTCTTCGTCATCTTCGGCACGCAATCCGACTACCGGACCGACTACCCCTTCGCGCACGGCAACGTCACCGGTTACATCGCCATCAGCATGGCCGTCTACGGCGCGATGCTCGCGACCACGAGCGGGGGAGCGATGGTCTCGGTCGAGCGGGCACAGGGGTGGAGCAGGCAACTGCGGTTAACCCCGCTCGCGCCCGTGGCGTACATCGTCACCAAGGTCCTGGTCGCCATGACGATGGGTGCAGCCGCGATCGTCGTGGTGTTCGTCGTCGCGAAGTTCTTCGGAGCAGACATGCCGATCTGGGTGTGGCTCAGCTGCGGAGCGATCGCGTGGCTCGGGTCGGCAGTGTTCGCCGCGTTCGGGCTGTTCATGGGCTACCTGCTGCCCTCGGAGAACGTCATGCAGATCCTCGGACCGGTGCTCGCCTTCCTGGCGTTGGCCGGCGGACTGTTCGTCCCGCTCGGTGACAGCGGCTGGTTTCCGATGCTGGCCCAGTTCACCCCGCTCTACGGCCTGGCGACCGTGTCCCGGGCACCGTTCACCTCGGCCGACACCGGCACCCTGGTGATCGCCGTGGTGAACCTGGTGGTGTGGGCCGCGATCTTCGTCGCCGGAGCGTCCTTGCTGTTCCGCAAAGACACCAAGCGTGCGTGAGACCGAAACCGCTGATCATGTCGTCCACAGAGATACCGTGGGCGACATGACCACGTTCACCGCCGACCTTCCCGAGGGACGGATCTGGCGGTTCGGCTGGATGTTCGGTGCCATCTGGCTGGTGTACCTGATCTATCCGTTGAACGACATCCTCGCTCTGGAATACGTGCCGGCGAAGGTTGCCGGGGTCGTCACGATCGTTGCCTTCGGTGCCGTGTTCACGTCCACTTTCTGGCGTTTTCGTAACGGACACCGCCGAGGAAAGCCGCTGCCGGTCTCCCAGGCGTGGATCGCGCTCGGAGTCATGATCACGCTGACCGTGTTCATGAGTGTATGGATCGGAACCACCGCATTCGGCGCGACCGTCTACGTCGCAGTACTGGCCATGATGACCCTGCCGGTCAGGCAAGCGTGGGTGTTGGTGGTGGTGATGGTCGCGCTCGTCGAAGCGGTGCCACGCTTCATCTCGTCCTGGGAGCCCGACACCTTCTTCGCATTTCAGCTGCTGATCAGCGCGGCCGCGGCATGGGGGATCACGCAGGTCTTCCAGCGCAATCACGAATTGGCCGTGGCCAGGCAACAATTGGCCGATCTGGCCATCGTGGCCGAACGCGAGCGCATGAGCCGGGACGTGCACGACATTCTGGGCCACTCGCTGACCGTCATCACCGTCAAGAGCGAATTGGCGGGCAGGCTCATCGAGATCGATCCGGCCCGCGCGGCCGTGGAGATCGCGGAACTGGAAACCCTTGCTCGGCAAGCACTCGCCGACGTGCGCAGTACCGTCGGGGGCATGCGCCAGGTCGACGTCGGATCCGAGTTGGCCAGTGCACGAACGGCTTTGACCGCGGCGGGGATCGAAGCAGATCTGCCCTGTGACGCCGACGTGGTGCCGCTGCGGCATCGAGAACTCTTCGGCTGGGTGCTCCGCGAAGCAGTGACCAACGTGGTTCGACACTCGCGTGCACGGCAGTGCCGGGTGACGCTGACGGCGTCGAGCATCTCCATCGTCGACGACGGGGTGGGACCGGCAGACCAGCAGTCCGGTGGCAACGGTCTGCGCGGTCTCGGTGAACGGGTGACGGCAGCGGGTGGTTCACTGACGATCGCCCGGGTGCCGACCGGTGGGTTCAGGGTGGAGGTACACCGTGAATAGGACGCAGGCGCGATGACCATCACGTTGTTGTTGGCCGACGATCAGGCCCTGGTGCGCGGCGCACTTGCGGCCCTGCTGGGGCTCGAACACGATCTCGAGGTCGTCGCCGAAGTGGGACGTGGAGACGAGGTTGCCGCCGCCGTTCTCGAACATCGACCCGACGTCGTCCTGCTCGACGTCGAGATGCCCGGCAAGAACGGTATCGAGGTCACCGCCGAACTGGCGCTCGTCGCCCCGCAGTCGAGGGTGCTGATCGTCACCACGTTCGGGCGACCGGGATACCTGCGACGCGCCATCGATGCGGGTGCGTCGGGTTTCGTGGTCAAGGACACTCCCGCCAAGCAGCTGGCCGACGCCGTTCGGCGCGTACACATGGGGCTTCGCGTCGTCGATCCGACGCTGGCGACCGAAACCCTCACCGATGGCGTCTCTCCACTGACGGCCCGAGAGCAGGAGGTTCTCCGCGCGGCTGCCAGGGGCGGAACCGCTGGGGCCATCGCTGCTCAGGTCCACCTCTCCGAGGGCACGGTGCGCAATCATCTGTCGTCGGCGATCGGAAAAACTGGCACGAGCACCAGGGCCGAGGCGGTCCGGGTGGCCGAGGATCGAGGGTGGCTGTAGGTCGTTCGAGGCGCGCCGTGACGGTTCCGATGCCTGGGCCTGGCAAACTCGAGGAGTGAATTCAACTCTCGACCGAGATTCGTACGGCGATCCGTACGACGACCGGTATGCCCCGGACCCCGGTCCCGAGCGTCTCGGCTTCTTCGGAACGCTCGGACGCTGGACCGGTCGGCTGGTCGCGGGAGTGGTACTGATGTCGTTGGTGCTGGTCGCGGGAACAGCGGTGCGGGTATGGCAGGTGGCGCGCATCGACGACTACTCCAAGGCCGACGCCATCGTCGTACTCGGCGCTGCTCAGTACAGCGGCACACCCTCGACGGTGTTCGAGGCACGACTGTCCCAGGCCGCGTCGCTGTACGAGCAGGGAATCGCCCCCGAGATCGTCACCGTCGGTGGCAAGCAGGAGGGCGACCTGTTCACCGAGGCCGCGTCGGGCCGCAACTATCTGATCGATCAGGGAGTTCCTGCCGACGCCATCATCGCCGTCGAGACCGGCTCGGACACCCTCGAGAGCATCGAGGCGGTGAGCAACACACTGCGTGAGCAGGGCAGGTCGTCGGTGGTGTTGGTCAGCGATCCGTGGCATTCACTGCGCACCCGAACCATGGCGCGCGACGCCGGCCTCGATGCCTGGACTTCGCCCACGCGCACCGGGCCCGCGGTCTACACCAGAGAATCCCAGGCGCACGGAATCGCCAGGGAGACAGGCGCTCTGCTGTGGTATCAGCTGACCCACTTCACCGCGGACTTCTCCTACACGGCGGGCCAGTAGATGAGCGGCACGTACTCGGCGCACGACGTCGAACGATTCGTCACCGAACCCCCGAAGACCGCAGGACTGCGGGCCGGGGCGGACAACGCCTCGCATCGAAGCGCGTTCGCACGCGATCGAGCGCGCGTGTTGCATTGCGCCGCGTTGCGCAGGCTCGCCGACAAGACTCAGGTCACCGGTCCTCGAGACGGAGACACCCCGCGCACACGATTGACGCACTCGCTCGAAGTTGCGCAGATCGGCCGCAGCATCGCCGAGGGGCTCGGCAGCGATCCGGATCTGGTGGACCTCGCCGGGCTGGCGCACGACATCGGCCACCCGCCGTACGGACACAACGGCGAACGCGCCCTCGACGAAGTGGCTCAGGATTGCGGTGGGTTCGAAGGCAACGCGCAGAACCTGCGCATCCTGACCGGGCTCGAGCCGAAGATCCTCGACTCCGACGGCCGCAGCGCAGGACTCAACCTGACCCGGGCGTCGCTCGATGCCGCAACCAAGTACCCATGGATCAGGCCCGCCCCCGGAGCGAAGTTCGGTGCCTACGACGACGATTCCGCCATCTTGGGCTGGGTACGTGACGGCGCTCCGGACAAGCACAAGTGCCTCGAAGCGCAGAGTATGGACTGGTCCGACGACGTCGCGTATTCGGTCCACGATGTCGAGGACGGTGTGATCGACGCCCGAATCGATCTACGGGCGCTGTCTGATCCGATCGAGCGACGCGCCCTCGCCGAGCTCGGCGTCTCGGAATTTCGCGGACTCGATGTGGAGGAACTGATCGAGGCCGCAGATCGACTGTCCAGGATGCCCGTCGTGGTCGCGGTCGGACGCTACGACGGCACTCTCGCCGCATCCGTTGCGCTCAAGCACATGACCAGTGAACTGGTAGGCCGCTTCGCCACCGCCGCGATCGAGGGCACCCACGAGAAGTACGGCACTGCGCCGCTGAGCCGATACGACGCCGACCTGGTGGTGCCGTCGATCGTCGGCTCGGAAGTTGCACTGCTCAAGACGATGGCGTTGCGGTACGTGATGTCCGATGCCGGACACAAGATCCGCCAGGAGCGCCAACGCGACCGTATCCACCGCGTCGCCGAGTGGTTGATGCGCTCTGCTCCTGGCGAACTGGACCCCATTCTGGTGCCCGCGTGGCAGCGGGCCGACAGCGATGCGGAACGCACTCGTGTGGTCGTCGACCAGATCGCCTCGTACACCGAAAGTCGCCTCGAATTGATCGACAAGCGGTCACTCGGGGCTCAGGCCAGCTGGGGCTGATCGCTCCGCCGACCGAATGTGGGTAGGTCCGGATCGGGACTAGACTGCCCTTCGTGGCCGGCCGAATTCCTGAACGCGACATCGCCGCCATTCGCGAACGCACACGGATCGAGGACATAGTCGGCGACTACGTCTCGCTCAAGCGCGCGGGCGGCGACTCCATGAAGGGGCTGTGCCCCTTCCACGACGAGAAATCCCCGTCGTTCCACGTTCGCCCCAATCACGGTCACTATCACTGCTTCGGCTGCGGCGAGGGCGGTGACGCCTACTCCTTCCTGCAGAAGATAGAGCACATCTCGTTCGTCGAGGCCGTCGAGCAACTGGCCGACCGGCTGAACTATTCGATCTCCTACGAGGGCGGAGGCCCGTCGGTTCAGCGCGACCGCGGCACCCGTGCGCGACTGATCGCCGCCAACGCAGCAGCGCAGGAGTTCTACGCAGGCAGGCTCAGCGGTCCCGACGCCCAGGCCGCGCGGGACTACCTGACCGAACGCAATTTCGACGGCCATGCGGCGTTGGCCTACGGCTGTGGATATGCACCCGACGGCTGGGACACCCTCACCAAACACCTGCTGGGCAAGGGGTTCGAGGCCAAGGAGATCGTCGACGCAGGGCTGGCGACACCCGGCAAGCGCGGAACGCCCATCGACCGCTTCCGGCGCCGGCTGGTGTGGCCCATTCGCAGCCAGAGCGGCGACGTCATCGGCTTCGGTGCGCGCAAGTTGTTCGACGACGACACGATGCCGGGTAAGTACATCAACACCCCGGAAACCATGCTGTACAAGAAGTCTCAGGTGTTGTTCGGCCTCGATCTGGCGCGCAAGGAAATCGCGAAGTCCCATCAGGCCGTCATCGTCGAGGGCTACACCGACGTGATGGCGAT
Source organism: Rhodococcus sp. EPR-147 (assembly GCF_001647185.1). Taxonomy (NCBI): domain Bacteria; kingdom Bacillati; phylum Actinomycetota; class Actinomycetes; order Mycobacteriales; family Nocardiaceae; genus Rhodococcus; species Rhodococcus sp. EPR-147. The sequence goes on along the minus strand of NZ_LVCU01000441.1, from coordinate 298 downwards.
GCATCTGGCAGGCGTCAAGACTGCGGTGGCGTCCTGCGGAACCGCGTTCGGCGAGGACCACCTGGCGATGCTGCGCCGACTGATGATGGACGACAGCTACTTTCGCGGGGAAGTGATCTACACCTTCGACGGCGACGAAGCCGGCCAGGCCGCCGCGATGAAGGCGTTCGAGGGTGATCAGAAGATCGCCGGTCAGACGTTCGTCGCCGTCGCCCCGGACGGAATGGACCCGTGCGACCTACGGCTGAAGTCCGGCGACAACGCCGTTCGCGATCTGGTCGCCAGGCGTACCCCGATG
>NZ_LVCU01000440.1:0-397 GCF_001647185.1 Rhodococcus sp. EPR-147 | reverse complement strand
GTGGTCGCCCGCATCAAGGACGCGTCGTTGCGGGACGAGTACGCCCGGCAGTTGGCCGGGTGGACCGGCTGGGACGACACCGCGATGGTGCTCGCCCGAGTGCGCGACGAGGCGAAGAAGGGTGCCAGGGGCGACACGAGCGGCAAACGTGTCCCGTTCGAGAAGCGTCAGGCCGCTCCGGCACCGGCCCCGACGGGTCCACCGCGACCCAACCCCACCGATCCGACACTGTGGCCGCAGCGGGAAGCGCTCAAGGCTGTGCTGCAGATGCCTGCCGTGGCGGGCACGGTCTTCGATTCACTCCCGCCGGAGAGCTTCCACCACCCGGCGTATTCGGCCGTGCGCGACGCGGTTGCCGCTGCCGGCGGCACCGCTGCAGGCCTGGGCGGAGGGGAGT
>NZ_LVCU01000439.1:0-8373 GCF_001647185.1 Rhodococcus sp. EPR-147 | reverse complement strand
GACGCTCTCACCCGTTACATCTCGGGCGTACTCGCACGGCTGCAGGAGGTGTGGGTCGGCCAACAGGTGGCCGAACTGAAATCGAAACTGCAGCGCATGTCACCGGTGGAGAAGCCCGACGACTACAACGCGTTGTTCGGCGACCTCATCGCCCTCGAGCAGTACCGCCGCAGTCTGCTCGAGCTCGCCGTCGGAAGTGTGGCCGAGGTCGGTTAGCGCCGCAGCTGATCGCGGGGAACGAAGACCTGGGTCTCGTCGTCGATCGGCTGCATCGGCTCGAGCCGCGGTTGTGTGTTCAGGGAGTCGGACAGCTTCTGACGGCCGACCTCGATCGCCTTCTTGGTGGCTGGGCTCGACGCAACGGCGTTCGCAGTCTTGCGAATCTGTTCGTACCGGCCCCGTCCTGCCTTGGCACCGAGCACATAAGCAGCTCCAGCCGCCAGTACCAAACGAATCATCAGTAGGTCCTTCCCTAGAGCGTGCGGCTGTTCTTCCATCTTGCCCGACGAACCTCGAGCAGGGCGATTTGGTACTCGGCAGGGGGTGTGCGCTATTGTTTCCAACGGCTCGCACGAGAGTGTGACGCCGCGAGGTAATCCCCCATAGCTCAATTGGCAGAGCATTCGACTGTTAATCGAAGGGTTCCTGGTTCGAGTCCAGGTGGGGGAGCGCAGTCCCCGTTCGGTTCGCCCGGGCGGGGATTTTTGCTGTCCGGAGTGAGCCGCACGAGCCGTCCGGCACTGCTCTTGAACGCACCGAAACAAGTGGTACCGAGAGTTCGAGTCAGTTAACAGATCGTGACGGTTATTTCTGTATATCGATTGAATGAATCCCTTCGACCGATGCCAGTTTTGTCGGTCTCTCGCGACATACTGAACGAGCGATCCCGGTGGCTCAACAGTGCTATAAAAAGCCGGGTCGGTCGGTTTTAAGGGGCTTCATGAGTTTGAGTTACGCGGCAACAGTTCCACGGCACCTCGTGCATCGAAGGTCGCCGGGCGACGTTCTGTTGACCGATTACGAGACCGTCGAGGGCACCCATCGGGCGGCCGTTCAGTTCCCCACGTCGCATCGCATGTTCGCGCCGGTGCGCCGAACCCACGACTCGTTGATGGTGGCCGAGGCTCTGCGCCAAGCGATCAGCCTCTTCTGCCACGTCAACCACGGGGTGCCACTCGATCACGTGGTGTTCATCGAGCACTCCCGCTTCGAGATCCTGGACCCGCTCTCGGTCGACGACATCGACGATTCGCTTGTCGCAGAGTCGATCACGACCGACGTGACGTTCGAGAACGAGTCGCTCGACAACATGAAGCTGTCCGCCCGACTCCTGAACGGCACCCACCTCGTCGCGTCGGGGACGGCGTCGGTGCGGACCATCGGACCCGAGGTGTATTCGCAGTTCCGCAAGTCGACCGTTGCCGACCCCCACTTCCGTTTCCTGCCTGCCGGAACCGAGGTGGTCTCGGCGTCCTCCGTCGGACGTCTCGATCCCTCCGACGTGGTGCTGGCACGGCACACATCCGACGGCACCATCGTCGTCGCGCCGGATCCGCGAAACCTGGCGATGTTCGACCATTCGGTCGAGTATCTGCCGGGAGTGACGATGCTTGAAGCGGCCCGTCAGGCTCTGCGTCTGGCGACCGAAACACCGACGTTGGATTTCACCTCCTGCGAGGTGAGATTCATGGGATTCGCCGAATGGACCAACCCGTGCACGGTGATCGTCGACACGGACTCCACCGACGGCGTCTTTCGCATTCAGTTCGAGCACGACGGCGAGGTGCTGTCTGCGATGTCCGTCACGGTGACGTCCGAACCGTGGTTGGCCCCTACCGATCGCTCCAGTCGATAAGGGCGTCTTCGGCGACTGCCATCACGCGCGCGAGGCGTCGGCGCGGCACCACCGCGGGCAGCAACATCTGCCACATCTCGGTCAGCCGCTGCTGTAGATCGGCGCGTCCGGTCAACATCTCCGACACCGTCTGTACGCCGGTGAACGAGGCGACGATGTATCGACCGAGCGTGTGCGCGTCGATACCGTCGACTATGTCGCCCTCGGCCTGAGCACGTGCGGCCAGATCACCCATCTTGCCGATCCAGTCCTCGAACGCGCGCGCATTGGGGCTGTCCGCGATGGCCGACTCCAGCGTCAATCGCATACCCCCGCGGGCGATGGATTCGGTCTGCAGTTGGCGTCCCAATTCCTTGCTCACCAGAATCAAGGCATCCAAGGCCTTCGGAGTCCGCTCCATGATGAGGGCGCTCGCGCTCGCCGCCATGGACAGTTGCGCGTCGATAACTGCCTGCGCCAAATCTTCCTTGGACGAGAAATGAAAGTACATCGCGCCTTTGCTGACCCCGGCATGGGCGATGATGGTGCTCAAACTTGCTGTGCCGTAACCGAACTTCTCGAAACTGGCGGCGGCCCCTTGGAGTACGGCCTGCCTGGTGGACGCTGCACGCTCCTGCATCGGTAGACAATAACTGTTACCCGGGTTCGCGGCACGACGGCGCGAAGGACTTCTCCCTGCGAATCGATGGCAGGCTGAGGCGATGGTCCACACCAGTGCAGGAATTCTGTTGTATCGCGTCGGTGTCGACGGTCCGCAAGTCCTGATCGCTCACCCCGGAGGACCGTTCTGGGCGCGTAAGGACGACGGGGCCTGGTCCATCGTCAAGGGGCTGATCACCGATGGTGAAGACCCCTGGACGGCGGCCCGACGGGAATTCCGAGAGGAAGTCGGTGTCGATGTGCCGGCCGGAGAACACATCGAACTCGGCACCGTCAGGCAACGCGGCGGGAAGATCGTCATCGCGTTCGGCGTCGAGGCCGATCTGGATGTCTCGAATGCGGTGAGCAACACATTCGAGATCGAATGGCCGCCGAAATCCGGTCTCATGAAGTCGTTTCCCGAGGTCGATCGCGTCGAATGGTTTCCGCTGGCGCAGGCGAGGACGAAGCTGCTCGCCTCCCAGCACCCCTTTCTGGACGCGGTGGAGGCGGTTGTCGCAGCACCGTAGTTTCGGCGCGGGTTCCCGGGGTATCCACCGGCCGGAAATGGCGAGGGTCGCGGATGCAGAGTGGGAAACAGATCATGACACCTACGGGTACGGCAGGCGTGACCGCTCACGCGGAGACTGCTCTCGTGGAGACAGTATGGGGCGGCCGGATAGTGGCATCGGGGTTCGTGGTTCTGGCCACAGGACTGTCGTGGGTCTTCGTCGCGTCGGCAATGATCGGACAGTGACCGAGGATCGGTCGGCCGAAACTGCTCGGCGACAACGACGAAGGACAGCACTGTGACCGACAGCATTGCCTCAGCAACACCACCCTCGACGGAGGTGCCCGCACGCGCCTGGAAAGCGCTCGTGGTTCTGCTGCTGGGGATGTTCATGGCGTTGCTGGACACCACCATCGTCAACGTGGCGTTGCCGACGATCAGCACCACCTTGGAAGCGTCGGAATCGGTTCTGTCGTGGATCATCTCGGGGTACGCACTTGCCTTCGGGTTGGCTCTCATCCCGGCGGGCAAGGTGGGCGACCGCATCGGTCACAAGTGGGTCTTCTTCACCGGTCTGGCACTGTTCACTCTCGCGAGCTTCGCGTGCGGGCTGGCTCAGGACGATCTGCAACTGGTCGTCGCGCGAGTCGTTCAGGGCTTGGCGGGCGGCATGTTCGTTCCCGCTGTCACCGCGTTCATCCAGCTGTTGTTCCCAGGGCCGGTGCGAGGCAAGGCATTCGCCATCATGGGTGCCGTCATCGGCGTGTCGACCGCGCTCGGTCCCATCGCCGGCGGCCTGATCATCCAGGCTTTCGGCGACGAGAACGGCTGGCGGCTCGTCTTCTGGGTCAACCTGCCGATCGGAATCGTCGGTCTCGTCGCTGCTGCGGTGCTACTTCCGGGCAAGACCGATACCGAACCGGCTGCGCGCCCCGGAATCGACTGGCTCGGACTGGTGCTCATCTCCGCAGGTCTCATCGCGCTGCTCGTTCCGCTGATCGAGGGCCAGGAACTGGGCTGGCCCCTGTGGACCTACCTGACGATCGCAGCGGGACTCGGTCTGATCGCGTTGTTCGGCTGGTGGGAAGTGATTCGGACGGGCCGCGGACAGAATCCGTTGGTACCACCTCGATTGTTCACCCGTCCGGCGTTCACCGGAGGCGTGATCCTCGCGCTCGTCTACTTCGCTGCCTTCACGAGCATCTTCTTCACCATCTCGCTGCTGTGGCAGACCGGACTCGGCAACACGGCACTGGCATCGGGCCTGGTGTCCATACCCTTCGCGATCGGCAGCATCATCGCCGCCTCGCAGAGCAACAGGCTGACGATCAAACTCGGGCGTACCGTTCTGATACTCGGCGCGTCCCTCGTCTCGATCGGGCTCATCTGGTTGTGGATCATTCTCGCGACCAGCTCCGCCGACACGATCTCGCACTGGACGCTGACGGTGCCACTGTTCATCGCGGGTCTCGGCAACGGTGCGTTCATCGCACCCAACGCGCAGTTCATCGTCGCGACCGTCGATCGCGACGATGCGGGAGCCGCGAGCGGCGTCATTTCCACGATGCAGCGCGTCGGCTCGGCGATCGGCATCGCAGTGATCGGCAGCGTGCTGTTCGGGTCGCTCGAGATCACTGGGCCGGACACCGTCGGGTCGGGCTTTCTACACGGAGCAGCCATGGCAATGGCTGTCAGCGCGGCGTTCAGTGTGATTGCGCTGGCGTTGGTCTTCGCGCTTCCCAAGAAGGTGCAGGGCGCACACTGAGCGCTGCCGATCAGCCCTTCAGACCTTTGCTGTGTCGCGCGACCACGGTGGACGCGAGATCGGCGATCTTGACGTTCAGATCCTGGGAAGACTTGCGCAACAACGCGAACGCCTCGTCGCCGTTCACGTCGTGCAGGGCCATGATCAAGCCGATCGCCTTGCCGATCTCACGGTTGCTCTCGAGGCCGGCGCGCAGCGTCGACGCTTCTTCGCCGTTCATGACGGCGGCGACGGTGATCGAGGTGAAGGCCGTCAGAATGACTGCCTTGTCCACACTGTCCGAGCCGAAGACGCCGGGACGATCGGTGAACAGATTGAGCGCGCCCACCTTCTGATCGTCGACCTTGAGCCGAAATCCCATCGCGCCTCGTACCGGCGTCCGGTTCAACACACCGCGAGCCATCGCCGGCCACTGGGTGGGAGTGCGGAAGTCGGCTTCGAGCTGGGCTGCCTCGCTGGTGATCGCGTCCAGGCACGGTCCTTCGCCGGTAGCGCGCTCGATATCGTCGACGACACGCGCTATGTCGTCCGAGGCTGCGACCGTGACAGCCTTCCCGTGGCGCATCAACATCAAGCTGGCGTGGTCACAATGCGGAACCAACAGCGTGGCCGCATTGCACAGTGCGGTGTAGACCTCTTCGGCGGTTGTACCTCGGTACACGATGTCGGCCAAGGCCGCGAACACAGTAGCCGGGTCGGTGGACGGGGCGTCGAACTGTCGGTCGTCGTTCATTGCTTCTCCCGTCGCGTATGGAACCGTCTCCCCGATAACCGGGCGTAGGCGCTACTTACCGTACCGCCAGGCGGCTGGGGGTACGAACAGTCGGGTCTCGGCAGTAGCCTCAGGTCGTGAGCGATGCGCAGGAGTCCACCGGGTTCGAGTACGGCCACGACGGACCGAAATCGATCGTGGTGGGCGTCGACGGGTCCGATTCGTCCTGGCGCGCCGCGGCCTATGCGGCAGGGCTCGCCCGTAGGCAGCGGTCGCTGCTGGTATTGGTGTACGTGCAACCCATTGCGACGGCCTCGTGGGGCCAGGCAGGAATCTCACTCGTCGAAACCGGTCAACAGATAGCCGACGAACTGCTCGACTACATCAGAACGTCGGCCGCCCGGTTCGGGGATCGGGAGCACGTGCGGTGGGAGTTCCGAACCGCACAGGGTGACCCGTACAACGGGCTGATCGCCGTGGCAGAGCAATTGCGTACCGACGCCGTCGTGGTGGGGGCGTCCGAGACTGCCGGACATCGAATCGCCGGCTCGGTGGCGGTGCGATTGGTCAAAGCGGGACGGTGGCCGGTGACCGTCGTGCCCTGAACGGAGCGAAATCGAGCCGATCTGCCGTCTGCCCTGTAAAAATAGGCAGTCACCTCGTCGGATGCGAGGCGCACGTGGTGCCGTTTTCGGATCCGAGGAGTTCCATGACCGGGCTGTCGCGTAGACAATTCGTGGCGAGAGTGGGGACACTCGCGGCGGTGTGGGGTATCGCACCCCACGTGCTGGGTCAGGCTCTTGCGGCGAACGCCCAGCCCGTGAACGTGGGCGCAACCGGAACACTCGCGCAGACGATCCTGCGATCCTCGACAGGGCCGGGGAAGTACCGCGTGCTCGATGCCGGTCCGGGGGAGCCGTACGTTGCACGCCTCGACGTTCTCGGACGAGCGCCGAACCCGTCGAGGGCGCAGTCGCGACGGTCGCTGCTCTACCTCGGGCACCTCTCGGACATGCACGTCATCGACGCCCAATCTCCCGGCCGCATCGAGCCCATGATCGTCTCCGACCACGCCGCATGGGGTTCGGCGTTCCATCCGCAGGACCCGCTGACCGTGCACGTCACCGCGGCGATGGTGAAAGCGTTCGCGGACGCGCGGATCAGCCCGGTCACCGGCGCACCGATGGGGGCTGCCGTGGTCACCGGGGACAGTGCCGACATGCATTCGCACCTCGAATTGCGCTGGTACATCGACGTTCTCGACGGCGTACCGGTTCGGCCGACGAGTGGGGCCGCGGACATCTTCGAGGGTGTTCAGGCCTGGCCGGAGGCGCAGTGGGCCTACCGACCCGGTGATCCTTCGGGAGGGTCGTTCGGCGATTACGGATTCCCGACGCTTCCCGACCTTCTCACCCAAGCGATGTCGGGAACCGTCGAATCGGTGGGTCTGCCCGTGCCGTGGTACTCGGTCTACGGCAACCACGACACCTTGTTGCTCGGCACCTTCGACCTGTCCTCGCAGCTGCACGCGCTCGCCGTCGGAGGCCGCAAGGCGTACACCCTCCAGGCGACGGCCACCTCCGCCCTGGCCGGCTACGCGTCGACGGCCAGTCCGCTGCAGAGAATGGTCGATGCGCTGGGCGTCGGATCCGGTGCGCGACCGGGGTTTCGCGCAGTGTCGGCCGACCCGGCACGGTACCTGTTCGAGCAACGCGAGTTCATGCAGGAGCACTTCGAGACCACCCCGACACCGGGACCGATCGGACACGGCTTCACCCAGCACAATCTCGACTCCGGTGAGACGTGGTGGGCGGCAGACCCCACCCCGAACATCCGAACGTTCGGACTCGACACCTGCAACGCCGTCGCCGGCCCCGACGGTGCGGTGCCCGAGAACCAATTCGACTGGCTCACCGAGCAATTGGAGAAAGCGCAGGCCGAGCGCAAGCTCGTGCTGATCTACACCCATCACAACAGTCTCACGCTGGAGAACCGAGCGCAGCGTCCAGGAGAATCGGGGAAGCTCTACGGCGCAGACGAATTCATCGATCTGCTGTTGAAGTATCCCGTGGTGATCGGCTGGCTCAACGGCCACACCCACCAGAACCAGATTTTGGCGCATTCGAGCGGCGGACGCGGATTCTGGGAGATCACCACCGCGTCGTGCATCGATTTCCCGCAGCAGCAGCAGGTGGTCGAGATCGTCGACAACCGCGACGGAACTCTGTCGCTGTTCACCACGGTGCTCGATCACGCGTCGCCGATCACACCGGGAAACAGCGGCAGTTACCTGGATCTGGCGTCGCGCAGCCGCGAATTGGCGGCCAACGACTGGGCCGAGAATCCGCTGATGCGTCGAGGGTCGCGCCTGGATCGCAACACCGAATTGCTGTTGCCTGCACCGTTCGATCTGAGTGCCATCACCGACGCCGCGCTCGAGCAGCAACATCTGGACGAGCACGCGAGACTGATCGCCTACGAGACGAGGCAGGGCCGATGAACGGAGTGTGCAGGAAGATTCTTTTGGTCGCCGCCGTGGTGGCGTGCGCGGGATGTTCGCAGACCGCTGCGCTCGCGCCGGTCGGCGGTGCCGAACTCGGGGACCTCCGCTACGCAGTGAACGACGTTCTGTTCGAGAAGGGAATCGAGATACTGGTCGCGCCGGTCTGCTCCGGTACCGGAGCAGACATCGAATGTGTCGGGGAGACAACCGACAACGAGGCGATCACCGGTTCGGCCACGTCTGACGACGCGAGCACCGTCGAGGTGAAAGTCGGCATGGAGGTTCTCTACTCGGGGTCCGTGCAGGACGTGCTCGACCGCAATTCGACGGTCGGTGCGCCGTGAGAGGGATCGGTGTTCTTGCCCTCGTCGTGCTCGTGTCTGCGCTT
>NZ_LVCU01000438.1:0-15106 GCF_001647185.1 Rhodococcus sp. EPR-147 | reverse complement strand
GTGGTCGCCCTGTGGATCACCGCATCGACGGCACTCGATGTGGTGGACGGCAACGTCCACGGTGCGCTGGGTCGGGCATGGCGGCGGCCGCGAGTCCTGGTGTGGTGTGTGGTCTCGACTCTGGTGGCCGTTGCGCTGGCAATTCTGTTCCCGCTACTTCCGGTCGTCGTGATTCTGGTTGTGCTGCTGGTACTTCCGGCCGTGGCCGACGGGCAACGACATACGTTCCGCGCAGCGTCGGCTACGGTCCGGCAGTCCCCGGGGCGGTACGCAGTCGCGGCAGTCGTCACGATTGTTGCCTTCGTCCTCGCCTGGGTCGTGGCACTGGTACTGGGCTTCTTCGTCACCGGCGTGGTGGCGGCGTTTCTCACGTGGGTGTGGTTCGGGGCGAATGCTGCTGTGCTGCTGGTGTATTCGTCACGGTTGTACCGTCGGGTGGGAAGCCGATGACTCGTGCGACCGGACACTCGAAGGCGGCGTGTCGGTAGCCGCAACGTTGCGCCACTGCGTCGGCACCCACTTCGGTTCGCGCATAATCTGAGCTGCCCGACCGCCGAACTCATCGCTCCCGCACGCGATGTGCCTTGTTCCGATACATCGCGGTATCGGCCCGATTAATCAGCGTCGCGGCCGAATCGGCGGGTCGTCGCCTTGCTGCACCTGTGCTGATCGATACACGCTCATGCCCATCGATTCCAAGGAGGTGCGTTGCTGCCCCCGCCGCCGCGGCGATGTAGTCGGCTAGATAACGCTGTTCGTCGAACTGCCAGACGAAGCCTCCGTGAGCCCACACGGATGGGCGGGACGCGATCAGGAACTCATCACCCGCATACCGGCAGACGATTCTGTCGTCATGCGACAGGGCGTGAAGTCGGTCTGCGATCGCGGACAGGACTGCGTCTCCGGCCGCATGGCCGTAGCCGTCGTTGACCTGCTTGAAGTGATCGACATCGGCGAACATCACCATTACTTCGTCGCCGGCTGCAAGCCAATCGTCGATGACCGAGACCGCAACGTTGCGACGGTACAGCCCGGTCAGGTCGTCGCGTTCTGCGCGCTCACGCCACGTTCGTGCCTCACTGACAATAGGATTCGCAAGATCCAGGGCAACGACGATGAGAGGCACGCCGTCGAACACCGCGAGTCCGGTGTGCGTCCAGCACGACACCGACACGTCGTCGTCTTGGTGGAGCCGTCGCATCGCGGCGACCGGTGTCTGCGACGATTCCCCTGTTCGGGCGAAGTCGGTCAGTAGATTCTCTGATACGGCCCGGATCTCCGCATGCTCCGTTGGGTGCACGAAGGCGAAGACATCACGGGTGTCGCTGTACGTGCGGGATAGGTTCGCCGACTTTCGGCACGCGGTATTGACGGCCAGGATGTGAAAACTGGTGTCATGAACGAGCGCAGGAAGTGGGATAGCGGCGACGATCTGCTGCGCAGTAACGATCCGTGGCACACCCTCGCTTCCACGTGCGTCCACCTGGCCAAGGGTAAACCGACGGGAATTGCCGAGAGCAAAAAATTACTGGTCAGTAAGCAACGCCACACACGACAAGAACACGACTCGCGGGACGCGGGCGCGTCGGGTACACCGAAGTCAGGTCTACAACGTCACTCCGGAACAACGGAGTCCGAGGCGTGCTCGCCGTAGAAGGACGACTGCGACTGCATGATGTCCTGCATACCGTCGCCGTGCGACGCGTCGTACACCGTTCCCGGAAAGTCCAGAGTTTGCTGGATGGCCCAGATTTCGTCGTGGCTGTTTGCCGGAAACATGCTGGCCGGATTTCCCACGGCAACCCACCCGATGGGGAGGACCGACCCGGCGGCAAGCCTCGAATCGACCTGGAGCACTGCGTTGATTCGGACCTCCGACCCTGCCTCGACGATCGACCCGGGAAACGTCGACGCACCGGTGGCGATGAACGACTCCCGACCGATGACGGTGCCATTGACGTGCGCGTGCGGGCCGATCAACACACTGTCACCGACGATCGTGGGGTACTTCGCGCGTCCCTTGACGACGGCGTTCTCCATCACGACCACATTCTCACCGATAGTTTCCTGACCATCCTCGGCCGTCAGGATCGCACCGTGCAGAATCCGCGACCCCGCGCCGACGACAACGTTGCCCACCAACACTGCCGTCGGCGCAACCCACGCATGCTCGGACACGGACGGGGACGAACCTCGGTGTTGGTACCGCATGGTGTCTTCTCCTCGGTAGTTGCTCGGCGAACTGGTCTGGTCGAGCGAAATTTTGAATTCGAAGGATGTTGGGAACGGGTGTCGATGGTCATCGAGGCGTATCGGCCGTCGAAAGTCTGCACCTTCGAGCCTTCATCGGTCGCATCGTCAGCAGAGATCAGCACCGAAATCGCTGGCCACGGAACCGACGCAGCTGTGATTCGCATGGCGTCATCGATTCAGTGATCCGAACCACTGGGAATGGCAATGCAGTGCAACAGCCTCGATCCGCGGCGTGCACGCCAGAATTGCTGATGGGTCCGAGTCGCCCTGTGTCGCTGTATCTTCGGGCAGGGTCAGGCTGGGTATGTACGCAATCGCCAGGGCTCACCGACCTGACAGGGAGGCCGATCGGGTGTGGGGCGGGCGGGGCTCGAACCCGCGACCAATGGATTATGAGTCCACGGCTCTAACCGACTGAGCTACCGCCCCATGCCCGTACCAGGTACGAGCCTGCAGAATCGTACAGAATCGCGTCGCCTCGACGGTGCATCGGGGCAGCTATTTCGCTCGGACCTGCACCGGGACACCGTTGAGGATCGCATTGGCCGAGACGGCGTCGACGCGATTGGGGTCGGTGATGTCGTTGACGCTCGGCCCCTGCACCGTCGTGGCAACGGACAACTGCACGCCGGGGCGCTGATGTCCGAATCCGTGCGGCATGCTCACCACGCCCGGCATCATCTTCTCCGACGCCGCTACCTCGATGTCGACGGTTCCGGCGGCGGAGGTGACCGACACCATCGAACCGTCCTCGATACCGCGATTCGCGAGATCCTCAGGATGCGCCAGAAGCTGATGTCGCGCTTTGCCTTTGGTGAGCCGGGCGGTGTTGTGCATCCACGAGTTGTTGCTGCGCAGGTGTCGCCGACCGATCATCAGCAGTTCATCGCCGGATGGAACTGCGCTGGAATGCATCAGATCCACCAACGCGGGGAGCTCGGCAACAACGGTGTCCTGAATCAGTTGTACCCGCTTGTCCCGCGTCTTCAACTTCTGTGGGAAGCCGGGACGCAATGGTCCGAGATCGACACCGTGTGGGTTGGCTCGAAGTTTCTTCAGCGACAGTCCTTTTCGTTGACTCCGGAGCAGGATGTCCAGTGTGCGGGCGGGGGACAGGCGCAGCCGGGCTTCGCCGATGATGTTCTTCGGAGTCACTCGTGACTTCAACCGACCGACCGTCGAACCGGCCATACGGGTCTTGTAGCGCAGCGACAGATCACGGAAGATCTCCCAATCGTGCTTGGCGTCGGCTTGCTTGGGCAGCACTGCAGGCATGTACTTCGCCGTGTTGTGAACGGCGAAGGAGTTGAAGATCAGGTCGTAGTGGTCGCGTTCGAGCGACATCGTCGGCGGCAGAATCACGTGTGCGTGACGCGATGTCTCGTTGATGTAGAAGTCGAACGACACCATGAAATCGAGACCCGCGAACGCGTCGTTCAGGGTGGTGCCGCCGGGCATCGACAACACCGGATTGCCGGACAGGACCGCCATCGCACGGATCTGGTCCTTGCCCTCGGTGGTGATCTCGTCGACGAGCGTCGAACAGGGGTATTCGCCTGCGAACTCGGGCAGGTCGCGAACGCGACTGCGCCACTTGTCGAAATGGCCGCGGCCGACGATGCCCTGCTTGATCAGATCGATCGCGGGATCGGTCACCATGGCACCGCCGGGGCGGTCGAGATTGCCCGTGATGATGTTCAGTACCTGAATCGCCCACTGGCACACGGTGCCGAACTGCTGAGTCGAGACCCCCATTCGGCCGTATGCCACCGCGGACTTCGCCGAGGCGAAATCACGTGCCAGGGCCGAGATCTCTTCCGCAGCAATCCCGACGACCGGAGCGACGGATTCCGGTGCGAACTCGGCGACGAGATCCGCGAGTCGATCGGCACCGTCGACGTAGTCGGCCACGGTCACCGTGCCGTCGGCCACGATCGTGTGAATCATCGCGAGCAGCAGCAGTGCGTCGCTGCCGGGCCGAACGAAGAAGTGGGTGTCTGCGATATCAGCGGTCTCGGTCTTGCGCGGATCGATCACGACCATGCGGCCGCCCCGTTTGCGCAGTGCCCGCGCCCTCTTGGCGAAATCGGGCACGGTCATCATGCTGCCGTTCGAGGCCATCGGATTACCGCCGAGTACGAGGAAGAAGTCGGTTCGATCGATGTCCGGGATCGGCAGTAGCAACTGATGCCCGTAGAGAAGATGGTCGACGAGTTGGTGCGGCAACTGATCCAGGGAGGTGGCGGAGTATCGGTTGCGCGTACGCAGCAGCGAGGTGAACGGAATGCCGTGGGTCATCGCGCCCATCGAGTGGACGTTGGGATTTCCCTGATAGATCCCGACCGCGTTGCGGCCGTACTTCTCACGCGTCGAGACCAAACCGTCGATCACGAGGTCGTATGCCTCGTCCCAGCCGATCTTCTCCCATTTCTCGCCCACACGTTTGACCGGTGTGGTGAGTCGATCGGTATCGGCGTGCAGATCGATCAGCGACAGCGCCTTGGGGCAGATGTGGCCGCGTGAGAGCGGATCCTTCTCGTCACCGCGGATAGCCGTCACCGCATCGTTCTCCACCGTGAACTCGAGCCCACAGATCGCTTCGCACAGATTGCACGATCCATACACAACCGACATCGCATTCCTCCCACTCATGTGCTGCGAGCGTAGCCCGGCGGGGGACCGGGGCACCGTCGTCGACCGACAATTAGGCTCGTGAGTCGTGACCACCCTCGATCTCACGGCCTCCTGGCCCGTCGACCATGTCAGTGCAGCAGTCGTCACCGACTCCGGAGTTCGTGAGGAGGTCGGGGACACCGATCGCGTCTACGAGCTGGCCTCGGTCACCAAGCTGCTCAGTGCGTACGCCGTTCTCGTCGCCGTCGAGGAAGGTGCGGTGGAGCTCGATCAGCCCGCAGGACCGGAAGGGTCGACAGTTCGACACCTCCTCGCACACGCGTCGGGACTGGCGTTCGGCGACCGCACAGTCCAGGCACCGGCCGGTACCAAGCGGATCTACTCGAGCGCCGGGTTCGAGGTGCTGGCCGAGCTGATCGAAACCGAGGCAGGCATTGACTTCCCCGACTACTTGGACGAGGCCGTGTGTCGGCCGCTGCAGATGACGAACACGTCGTTGCCGGGATCGGCGGGCCACGGGGCCAGCTCGACCCTCGCCGATCTGACGAGGTTCGCGGCGGAGCTGTTGGCACCGACGCTGCTGGCGTCGCAGACACTCGCGTCGGCGACCGAAGTACAGTTTCCCGGCCTGAACGGGATCGTGCCCGGATACGGATCGCACAAGCCCTGCGACTGGGGACTCGGGTTCGAGCTGCGCGACGGCAAGAGCCCGCACTGGACCGGGAGCGCCAACTCGTCGGCCACGTTCGGCCACTTCGGGCAGGCCGGAACGTTCCTGTGGGTCGATCCGGCCGTACGGACCGCGTGTGTGGTGTTGACCGATCGAGCCTTCGGAGACTGGGCGAAACCGCTGTGGCCGGAGCTCTCCGACGCAGTGCTGGCCGGGTGAAACTCCATCGTTCACAGATTGCACTGGCGCAACAGGGGCAACTCGGGGCACACTAGTACACAGACGCATTGATTCACTGCAGCCAGCCGAAGCATGTCGAGGTCGTTGGGGAAGACGTCCCTCGTCGAAGCTGGAGGTAGTGCAATGCGTGGATCGAATCAATTCGCAGAAGCGACGTCGGGTGTTGTGTACATCCACTCGTCGCCCGCTGCGTTGTGCCCGCATGTCGAATGGGCGTTGACCGACGCCCTCGATTGCCGTGCGAACTTGAAGTGGTCTGCGCAGCCCGCCTCCGATGGGCAGCTGCGCGCCACCACCGACTGGGTCGGCCCCGTCGGCACCGGAGCAAAGCTGGCCGGCATCCTGCGCTCGTGGCAGATGCTGCGGTTCGAGGTGACCGAGGACGCCAGCGAAGGCGTGGACGGCGAACGGTTCTCCCACGTGCCCGGTTTGGGGCTGTGGCGCGGAACGACGAGCGCGAACGGGGACGTGATGCTCGGCGAGATGCGGCTGCGCGCCCTGATGGAGAACAACCAGGGCAACTTCACCGCGGCCGTCGAGCAGGCTCTCGGATCGGACTGGGACGCAGCCCTCGAGCCGTACCGAACCGGCGGGGCCGGAGCCGAAGTGACGTGGCTGAGTCGCAACGTCGGCTAGGGGTTGCTGGGGGTTCTGGCTCGCGGTAGTTTGCGTCCGTGCCTGGGGTAGGCATGTGGGAACGACCGTGGAGTGGTGAGTTCGATGTTGTCGACCGGAAAAGTGATTCGATTCGACGAGTTCAAGGGGTACGGATTCGTAGCGCCGGACGAGGGCGGCGAGGACGTGTTCATTCACGTCAACGATCTGGACTTCGACAAACGACTGTTGGCACCGGGGGTTCGCGTCGAATACGTTGCCGTCGAAGGCGATCGAGGCCTCAAGGCCACCCAGGTGCAGATCATCGACACTCCCGCGTCGACCGCGCTGGTCACCCGGCGCAAGCCCGACGTGCCGTTCCACGACGTTCCGATCAGCGAACGCGAGCAACTCGAGGACGTCATCTGCGACGTGCTCTCCGAGGCGGACTTCACCGCCGAAGTGACCGAGGCACTGCTGACAGCCAACGGAACTGTCACCGCAGCGCAGATCCTCGACATCCGATCGGCAATGCTGCGACTGGCTCACGACCACAAGTGGATCGAGAGCTGACGCCGGAGTTCGCCCGTCCGTTGTGCGGCCCGTTCGGTTCCGGATGAATGTGGCTTTGTTGCACACGGAGCGCCTCGGAGTCGCATTGATCCCAACCGGGGCCGGGGGTGACACCACACGAGGCGGCGGGGCACCCCGTGACGATCAGAGCGGAATGTTCTTGTGGTTGCCGCGTGCCGCAGGGGCGGCCGCGAGAGCCTTGGCGACCGTGCTGCGGGTCTTGCTCGGTTCGATAACCTCGTCGACGACTCCGATGGCGACGGCACGCTCGACGCCACCGGCGATGCTTTCGTGCTCGACGGTGAGGCGATCGTGCAATGCCTCACGCTCCTCCTCGGGAGCGGCTGCGAGTGCCTTCTTGTGCAGGATGCCGACGGCGGCCTTCGCGCCCATCACGGCGACCTCGGAGCCGGGCCAGGCGTAGACCGCGGTAGCACCGAGTGCACGGGCGTTCATCGCGATGTACGCGCCGCCGTAGATCT
This sequence comes from Rhodococcus sp. EPR-147, assembly GCF_001647185.1. NCBI lineage: Bacteria > Bacillati > Actinomycetota > Actinomycetes > Mycobacteriales > Nocardiaceae > Rhodococcus > Rhodococcus sp. EPR-147. The sequence goes on along the minus strand of NZ_LVCU01000438.1, from coordinate 7,660 downwards.
TGCGGGTCACCAGGGTGACGCGGGGGACCGTGGCTTCGGCGAAGGCGTGCAACAGCTTTGCTCCGCGACGGACGACGCCCTCCCATTCCATGCTGACGCCGGGGAGGTACCCGGGAACGTCGACGACCACGATCAGTGGGATGCCGAATGCGTCGCACAGTCGCACGAAACGGGCTGCCTTCTCGGCACTTTCGGAGTTGAGGCAACCGCCGAGACGAATGGGGTTGTTGGCGATGACGCCGACGGTGCGGCCGCTGATGCGTCCGAGGCCGATGACAATGCTGCGGGCCCAGCCGCCCTGGAACTCCTCGAAGGTCGATTCCCCTTCGACGTTGTCCAGCAGCTCGTGCACGATCGGGTGCACATCGTATGCGCGACGGTTGGATTCGGGCATCAGCGCTCGGAGGTCGGTGTCGCCGTGCTCGGCGGCGGCGATGTCGAATTCGCCCTGCTCGCAGAACATGGACACCAGACGGCGGGCGCGGGTGAACGCGTCCATCTCGCTGTCGGCGACGATGTGGCACACGCCGGACTTCTTGTGGTGGGTGTCGGGGCCGCCGAGCGAGGCCATGTCGACCTGCTCACCGGTGACGCTGCGGACGACGTCGGGACCGGTGACGAACACGCGTCCCTCGGGAGCCATGATGACGACGTCGGTCAGCGCAGGACCGTAGGCGGCGCCGCCGGCTGCGAAGCCGAGGACGACGGAAACTTGGGGGACGAGGCCGGATGCGCGAACCATGGCCTCGAAGACGAGCCCGACGGCATGGAGGGCTTCGACGCCCTCGGCGAGGCGCGCGCCGCCGGAATGCCAGACGCCGACGATCGGAGCGCGCTGCTCGATGGCCGTGTCGATGGCGGCGACGATGTGCTTGCAGCCGTCGACGCCCATGGCACCGCCCATGACGGTGGCGTCGGAGCAATACGCGATGGTGTGGACGCCGTCGATCTCGCCGGACGCTGCGAGGATGCCGGACTTGTCCCGATCGTGCAGGGGCACAGTGGTTCCGGCGTCGAACAGATTCTCGAGGCGGGCGAGTGGATCGCGGGGATCGGTGGAGGTACCGGATCGTGTGACGGGGGCCAGAATGGTCATCGCTTGTCCTTCTTCAGGGCCCCTGGGGGGCGAGGCCCGAACCGGGGCCGTTCACTGGGAACGGCCCCAGCCCGGATCATGCACTGCGAGAGCGGGATTCGCTGAGTCGAAAGAAAGACTCAGTGCATCACGCCTTTCCGAAGGCGAGCGCTACGTTGTGCCCACCGAATCCGAACGAGTTGTTGATCGCGTAATCGATCTGTCCGACGCGGGGCTCGCCCTTGACGACGTCGAGATCGATCTGGGGATCTTGATTCTCCAAATTCAGTGTGGGAGGGATGATTCCCTCACGCACTGCCAGCACCGTCAGAACCGATTCGAGAGCGCCGACGGCACCGATCGAGTGGCCGAGAGCGGATTTCGGTGCGTACACGGCTGCGTGATTTCCGACGGCCTTGTTGATCGCGAGCGCTTCGGCGGTGTCTCCGATGGGAGTTGCCGTTGCGTGGGCGTTCACGTGGGTGATGTCGGACTTCTGCAGTCCTGCGGTCTCGATTGCACGCTTCATGGCGCGCGCGGCACCCGTGCCCTCCGGGTCGGGAGCCACGAGGTGGAACCCGTCGGAGGTGATTCCGGCACCGAGCAGGCGGGCGTGGATCGTTGCGCCGCGTGCCTTGGCGTGCTCCTCGGTCTCGATGACCATGAGCGCACCCGCTTCACCGAAGACGAAGCCGTCACGATCCTTGTCGAACGGACGTGACGCACCCTTCGGGTTGTCGTTGTTGGTGCTCATCGCCCGCATCATGGAGAAGCTGGCGATCGGAACCGCGTCGATGTAACCCTCGACGCCGCCGGTGACGACCATGTCCGCGTCGCCCATCACGATCATCCGCCACGCGTGTGCGATGGCTTCCGATCCCGAGGAGCAGGCGGAGACGGGAGTGATGACACCGGCCTGTGCTTTGAGCTCGAGTCCGACGACCGCTGCAGGGCCGTTCGGCATGACCATCTGAACGGCGAGCGGAGACACCTTGCGGTAACCACCGGCCTTCATCTTGTCGTTGGCGTCGATCAGAGAATCGCCGCCACCGAGGCCGGTACCGATAGACACGCCGAGGCGGAGGGGATCGACGTCGGGAGTCCCGGCGTTCTTCCAGACCTCACGACCGAGAACGGTGGCCAGCTGCTCCACATAGCTCAGGCGACGAATCTCGACCCGCGAGAGCAGGCTCTGCGGGTTCACCGCGAGGTGGCCGCCGATCCGCACGGGCAGATCGTACTCGGCGACGAAATCGTCTTCCAGCGTTGCGATTCCGCTGTCGCCGTTCAGCAGACCCTTCCACGTGGCATCGACGTCACCCGCGAGTGACGTGGTCGCAGCGAGGCTGGTGACGACGACACTGGGGAAGCGTCCGTTGGCGGTGGATGGGTTGGTCATGGGCCGTGTCACTCGCTCGCGGAGTCGTCGAGCTTGGCCTTGATAGCTTCTGCGGCTTCGGGGTTCTCCGCTTCGAGCTTCTGGATGTAGTTCACGGCGTCGCCGACGGTGCGCAGACCTGCGAGGTCCTCGTCGGGGATCTTCACGCCGTACTTGTCCTCGGTCTGCACTGCGATCTCGACCATGGAGAGTGAGTCGATGTCGAGGTCGTCCACGAAGGACTTCTCGATGGTCACCTCGGACGGTTCGATGCCCGTGACCTCCTCGATGATCTCTGCAAGTCCGGCGATGAGGTCTTCCTGGCTGGCCACTGTTGTGGCTCCCTTCTCTTCTGTGTAGAACGCCGAAGTCATGTGCTTCGAGACGCGATTGTGCATTTCTGCCACTCGGGGAGTGGAAGTGCGAGCCGCAGTGCTGTGACTGCGAAGTGTGTGGGACGAGCTAACCGAGCTCGGCCATTGCGGAAATGTCCGCCGGTGTCTTCAGGCCGAGGTTGGCGACGCCGCGCAGTTCGCGTTTGGCGATACCGACAAGTGCGCCTGCCGGGGGCAGTTCGACGAGTCCGGTCACCTGCGCGGTCCGCAGGTAGGCGTTGCACAGATCCCATCGCACGGGGCGAGTGACCTGGGCAGCGAGCTTGTTCAGGGCGTCGGCACCAGAGGAGACCGGCTGACCGTCCGAGTTGGACAGCAACGTCCGCGTCGGCTCCGACGGGCTGATGGCGGCAGCGGCTGCGGCAACGGTGTCGCCCGCGGACGCCATGTACTTGGTGTGGAACGCGCCCGCGACCGGTAGTGCGCGAACCCGAGCCTTCTCGGGCGCGCTCTCGGCCAACTCGGCAAGCTTGGTGAGCAGCCCGGCTGCGACGATCTGACCTGCAGCGTTGACGTTGGCCGGAGCGAGGTCCAGCTCTTCGAGGCGGGCCAGAACAGCAGCTTCGTCGCCCCCGAGCACGGCGGACATGCCGGTCGGCTCGAGCGCGCAGGCCTTGGCCATTGCTGCGCCACGGACGGCAGCGAGCGATACGGCGTCGTCGGAGGAGATGACGCCGGCGATCGCAGCGGCGGCGAGTTCGCCCACCGAGTGTCCGGCGATGACGGCGTCCTCGGGGAACAGGCCACGCGATGCGATCTCCTCGAACGCGAGCAATGCCGACGCGACGACCAGAGGCTGGGTCACTGCGGTGTCGGTGATCTCCTCGGCGGTGGCTGTGGTGCCGAGGCGGACGAGGTCGAGACCGGAGGCCTTCGACCACAACGCGAGTCGGTCTGCCGCACCCGGCAATTCGAGCCAAGGCAGCAGCATGCCGGGAGTCTGGGAGCCCTGACCGGGCGCAAGCAACGCAATCACAGGGTTAAGAGAACACCGTCGGGTGCCGAATGAGTGATGTCGCGCTCGATGAACTCTCGACAAGCAATTTGTGGGAACCCTACAAATTGCCTCGTGGGGATCCGCTATCGCCGAAGGGTGGTCCGGCGTTACGTGACTACTTCTCCGAATGTGACCTGTGTGACATATGGGGCAGGATGGGGCGGTTCGTGATGCGTTCGAGCCAACCTACCTACCGTTGCCGCAACCCTGAGTACGTATGCGTCGCGCGGATGCGTGGGGTCTCGACCGGTGACCTCGGCGATGCGCTTGAGCCGATACCGGACGGTATTTGGATGAACAAACAGCTGCCGTGCGCAGGTTTCCACCGCTCCGCCACAGTCCAGATACGCATCGAGGGTGTCGGCCAGTCCCGAACCTGCCGCGGCCAACGGAACGACCACGTGATCGTTCAACGCCGATATCGCCGCACCGTCGTTGAGCAGTGCGCGTTCGGGCAGTAGCTCGCCCGCATGCACCGGACGCGGCGCACCCCGCCACCCCGCCACGGCCTGCATCCCCGCGAATGCCTCCACCGCGCTCGAGTGCGCCGCACCGAGGGTGCGGGTGGTCGGGCCGATGACGACGGGTCCGTCCGAGAAGTTCTGCAGCATGTCGTCGATGAAGGCGCGATGGGTGGCAGTGTCGTCGAGCTGACCGCTGACCACCATCACCAGCCGCGTTCCCTGCACCACTGCCAGTGCGGCGCGACCGTGCTTCTGCGCCACGGCGTGCACGGTTCCGACGACCGAGACGCCTCGATCGTCGGGAGGAGTGCCCACCAGCACCGTTGCGGGCGCGGTGGCGTCCCAGTTCAACGTGGCGGCACGCGAGAGCATGTCCGAGCCGGTATCTCCGCGTACGACGGCGTCGACCACGAGGGCTTCGAGGCGGGTGTCCCAGGCTCCGCGTGATTCGGCTGCGCTGGCGTAGACCGACGCGGCCGCGAAACCCAGCTCGCGCCCGTAGCGCAACACGGCCTCGGTCAGGGCCACCAGCTGCTGATCGTTGCGTGCCAGCGCCGGGAGCCACTGCTCGAAGAACTCCATCGCCACCCGCACCATGTCCACTGTCTGGCGCAGAGTGAGGCGTCGGGCAAGGTCCTGGGGAATGACCTGGAAGGCATCGAGGCTGAAGCGAATATCGCTGTTGGGGTTCTTCAGCCATTCGAGGAAGTTGTCGACGGCTGTCTGAATCAACAGCTGGACGCTGGCACGTTGGGCGGCGTCGAGATCACCGAAGAACGGCAGTTGGCCCTGCATCGTGGTGACGGCCTCGGTCGAGAGTCGGCCGGAGAACTGTTTGACGCGACGCAGCAGGGCATCGGGCAGGGGATCGCGTTTCTGGCGGGAGGGTGCCAGTGAGGCGACCGGAAGGTGCACTTCGTTGTCCGAGGTCAACGATTCGCGCAACGCCTCACGGTAGGCGTCGCGTCGGGACACGTCGCGTGATGACGCGCTGCCCGGTGAGTCGGGTTTCGCATCGGACATAAGGAGAACCTACGCCCGACCCCCGCCCCTATCGCGACGGACATGCTTCGCGACATGGGACGGGGGTCGGCCGAACAGGCGTGGAACCTACGCCGAACCGGTGTCGGCGTACGACGTCGGTGCTGCGGTGACGTCGTCGATCTTGTACTTCTCCGCGGCCTCGACGGCCTTGGACTTGTCGATCTCACCGGACGCCGCCAGAGCGGACAACGTGGCGACGACGATCGACTCGGCATCGACGTTGAACACCCGTCGGGCGGCCGGACGGGTATCGGAGAATCCGAAGCCGTCGGTGCCGAGGGTGACGTAATCGCCCGGAACCCACTGGCGAATCTGGTCCGGAACAGCGCGCATCCAATCCGAGGATGCGATGACCGGGCCGTTGGCGTCGGCCAGCGCCGAGGTGACGAACGGAACCCGCTTGTCGGCACCGGGGTTGCGCAGCGACTCCTTCTCGGCGTCGACGCCGTCGCGGCGCAGCTCGCCCCAGGACGTCACCGACCACACGGCCGAGCGCACGCCCCACTCCTCGAACAGCAGCTCACGGGCCTTGCGGGCCGACACCATGCCGACACCCGACGCCAACAGCTGCGCCTCGGGTCCGTCGCCCTCCTGCGGAGCTGCGAACCGGTAGATGCCCTTGAGCAGACCCTCGACGTCGAGGTTCTCCGGCTCGGCCGGCTGTACGTACGGCTCGTTGTACAGGGTGATGTAGTAGAAGATGTTCTCGCCGCCGAAGCCTTCCACGCCCTCGGTGCCGCCGTACATCCGTCGCAGACCGTCCTTGACGATGTGTGCGATTTCGTATGAGAACGCCGGGTCGTAGGCCACGGCCGCCGGGTTGGTCGACGCCAGGAGTAGCGAGTGACCGTCGGCGTGCTGCAGACCCTCACCGGTGAGCGTGGTGCGACCCGCTGTGGCACCGAGGACGAATCCGCGAGCCATCTGGTCTGCCGCTGCCCAGAGACCGTCGCCGGTGCGCTGGAATCCGAACATCGAGTAGAAGATGTACAGCGGGATCATGACCTCGCCGTGCGTGGCGTACGAGGTGCCGACCGCGGTGAACGAGGACGTGGAACCGGCCTCGTTGATGCCCTCGTGCAGGATCTGGCCGACCGAGCTCTCCTTGTAGGCGAGCATCAGCTCCGAGTCCACCGAGGTGTACAGCTGGCCGTTTCGGTTGTAGATCTTCAGCGACGGGAACCACGAGTCCATACCGAACGTGCGGGCCTCGTCGGGGATGATCGGCACGATTCGGTGGCCGATCTCCTTGTCTCGCAACAACTCTTTCATGACGCGCACGAGCGCCATGGTGGTGGCGACTTCCTGCTTGCCCGAGCCCTTGCGCAGCGTCTTGTACGTGTCGTCGCCCGGCTGCGGCAGCGGCTTGACGTCCACTCGCCGCTCGGGGACGAATCCACCGAGCTTGTTGCGACGATCGAGCATGTACTGGATCTCGGGAGCGTCCGCACCGGGGTGGTAGTACGGCGGCATGTACGGATCCTTCTCGAGCTCCTCGTCGGAGATCGGGATGTGCTGGAGATCGCGGAACGTCTTGAGATCGTCGAGCGTCAGCTTCTTCATCTGGTGCGTGGCATTACGGCCCTCGAAGTGCTTGCCGAGGGTGTAGCCCTTGATGGTGTGCGCCAGGATGACCGTCGGCTGGCCCTTGTGCGACATCGCGGCCGCGTAGGCAGCGTGCACCTTGCGGTAGTCGTGGCCGCCGCGCTTGAGGTTCCAGATCTCGTCGTCCGACAGATCCTTGACGAGCTCCTTGGTGCGCGGATCGCGGCCGAAGAAGTGATCGCGGACGTAGCCGCCGTCGTTGGCCTTGTAGGTCTGGAAGTCGCCGTCGGGCGTGGTGTTCATGAGGTTCACCAGTGCGCCGTCGCGGTCCTTGTGCAGCAGCGAGTCCCACTCGCGGCCCCACACGACCTTGATGACGTTCCAGCCGGCACCGCGGAAGAACGACTCCAGTTCCTGGATGATCTTGCCGTTGCCGCGGACCGGGCCGTCGAGGCGCTGCAGGTTGCAGTTGACGACGAACGTGAGGTTGTCGAGGCCCTCGGTAGCGGCCACGTGCGCGAGTCCACGCGATTCCGGCTCGTCCATCTCGCCGTCGCCGAGGTACGCCCACACGTGCTGATCGGTGGTGTCCTTGATGCCGCGGTCGTTGAGATAGTGGTTGAAGCGGGCCTGGTAGATGGCGTTCATCGGGCCGAGACCCATCGATACCGTCGGGAACTCCCAGAAGTCCTGCATCAGGCGCGGGTGGGGGTAGGACGGCAGTCCGCCGCCCTCCTGCTCGTGGCTCGCTTCCTGGCGGAA
>NZ_LVCU01000437.1:0-1329 GCF_001647185.1 Rhodococcus sp. EPR-147 | reverse complement strand
GGTCGCCGCCGCCCGGGTGGTCCTTGCCGCGGAAGAAGTGGTTGAAGCCGACCTCGTAGAGCGCAGCCGACGAGGCATACGTGGAGATGTGGCCACCGACACCGACGCCGGGACGCTGCGCGCGGTGCACCATGATCGCGGCGTTCCAGCGGATCCAGGCGCGGTAACGGCGTTCCATGGACTCGTCGCCGGGGAACCACGGCTCGTTCTCGGTGGGAATGGTGTTGACGTAATCCGTCGACGTCAGCGACGGCAACGCGACGCGGCGCTCGCCGGCGCGCTCGAGCAACCTGAGCATCAGGTAGCGAGCGCGGTTGGGGCCGGACCTCTCCAACAAGCCGTCGAACGATTCGATCCATTCGTTGGTCTCGTCGTTGTCGATATCGGGCAGGTACGACGCGACACCCTCACGGATGACGCGGACCCGGCCGTCCGAGCCCTTCTTGCCTGCAGACGATGTGTTCTGCCGTTCGCCGCTGTTCACTTCGGACAACGTGTGCACTCCTCAATGTGGCGGACGCTCGGTGTGGCGCCCGGTCCCGGTAGTCCCGCCCCTGTGACGGCGGTCTACTTTCCTCGTTCTCGTGATTCCTCCCCAATCCTGCCGCATCTCGTCGGTTCTGGTAGTACAGAGGTCCGATACCCACCAGTAGAAATTTATGTACGCAATTTCGGCGCGGTCAGCTTGCGCGAACGGCTTCGACACTGTTCGCTTTGACTACTGCACCCACAATTCAAGGAGGTCACCACCGTGTTCGCCGCGGCGGACGCTCAGAACTACGCTCAGAAACTTGGCATCACTCGCGACATGGTCGTACAGGAGCTGGGCTGGGACGAGGACACCGACGATGATCTGCGCGCCGACGTAGAAGATGCGATCGGTGGCGAGACCCTCGACGAGGATTCCGACGAGGTGATCGACGTTGTACTGCTGTGGTGGCGCGACGGAGACGGTGACCTGGTCGATGCACTCATGGATGCGATCGGTCCGCTCTCGGACGATGGCATCGTGTGGGTCCTCAGCCCCAAGACCGGCATGTCCGGACATGTCGAACCCAGTGAGATCGCCGAGTCCGCCCCGACCGCAGGATTGACGCAGACCTCTGCGGCAAACCTCGGTGACTGGATCGGAAGTCGATTGGTTCAGCCCAAGACCCCTGCCACCAAGCGGTAGGGGAGATGCTCGATACAGGAAGACGGTTCTAGATGCCGATCGAGGTTGGCGCGGTTGCGCCCGACTTCACCCTCAAAGACCAGAACAATCAACTGGTCACGTTGTCGTCGTACAGGAACGTGAAAAACGTTCTGCTCGTGTTCTATCCACTGGCC
>NZ_LVCU01000436.1:0-9799 GCF_001647185.1 Rhodococcus sp. EPR-147 | reverse complement strand
AGACGGCAGCATCGTTCCGCAGCCGCCGACGATCACCACCGGCAAGCGGGTCGCCGTCGTCGGATCCGGCCCTGCGGGATTGGCTGCAGCGCAACAGCTCACACGCGCCGGGCACGACGTCACCGTGTACGAGCGGGACGATCGTCTCGGCGGTCTGCTGCGCTACGGCATCCCCGAGTTCAAGCTCGAGAAGTCCGTGCTGGATCAGCGCCTCATGCAGATGCGGGCCGAGGGAACGCACTTCGTCACCGACTGCGAGGTCGGGATCGACTTCACCGTCGAGCAACTGCGTGAATCCTTCGACGCAGTCGTTCTCGCAGTCGGAGCTCTGCGGGCTCGTGACAACGCCGAGGTCATCGGTCGCGAACTCGACGGCATCCACCTGGCCATGGAGCATCTGGTGCCGTCGAACAAGGAATGCGAGGGCGACGGTCCCACCTCGATCTCCGCTGCAGACAAGCACGTGGTGATCATCGGCGGCGGCGACACCGGAGCCGACTGCCTGGGAACGGCGCACCGCCAAGGTGCTGCGTCGGTGACGCAACTCGATTACAACCCCGCTCTGCCCGGGGCTCGCGACGACAGTCTCTCGCCGTGGCCGTCGTGGCCGCTGGTGCTGCGCACCTCACCCGCGCACGCCGAGGGTGGCGTCGTGCGTCATCAGGTCGCGGTGCAGCGATTCCTCGGTGACGAGCGCGGGCACGTTCGTGCGATGGTGCTCGCCGAGGTGGAGGTGCAGCGCGACGCGGACGGTCGACGCATCGTCACACCCATCGGGGAGGAGATCGAATTGCCCTGTGATCTGGCGTTGTTCGCGATCGGTTTCGAAGGTGTCGAGCACGGTCCGCTGCTCGACGAGTACGGCCTGGCGCTGACCAAGCGGGGTGCGCTCTCGTGTGGTCCCGACTGGCAGACCACGGCACCGGGCGTGTTCGTGTGCGGGGATGCGCATCGCGGTGCGTCGTTGGTCGTGTGGGCGATCGCGGAGGGTCGATCCGCGGCTCACGGAGTCGATGCTTTCCTCACCGGACACTCGGAATTGCCGTCGCCCGTACACCCGACCGCACTGCCTCTGGCGGTCGTGTGACTCCCGTCTCTGAACCGGTACAGACCGTCCCAGCTGCGGGATAGCGCGGCTACCCGTCGGTAGTATTCGGGTGGATGCGTCTGCGATAGAGAACGCGGCGTCCAGCGGCTAGGCTCGCCTTCGTGAGCCGACGTACGAAGATTGTCTGCACCCTTGGACCCGCAACCGCAACCACAGAGCGCATCCGCGAACTCGTCGAGAGTGGAATGGATGTCGCACGACTGAACTTCAGCCATGGTGATCACCCCGATCATCAGGCCAACTACGAGAGGGTCCGCGCAGCATCGGACGCCACCGGCAAAGCCGTGGGTATCTTGGCCGACCTGCAGGGACCGAAGATTCGTCTCGGCCGATTCGCCGAGGGTTCGACCACCTGGGCGGCCGGTGAGCTGATCCGCATCACCGTCGAGGAGTGCGAGGGCACCCACGACCGAGTGTCGACCACGTACAAGGAGCTGGCCCAGGACGCCAAGGAAGGCGACCGCCTCCTCGTCGACGACGGCAAGGTCGGCCTCGTGGTCACCGGCGTCGAAGGCAACGACGTACTGTGCCGTGTCACCGAAGGTGGACCGGTCAGCAACAACAAGGGCGTGTCCCTGCCGGGCATGGATGTGTCCGTCCCCGCCATGAGCGAGAAGGACATCGCCGACCTCGAGTTCGCCCTTGCCCTCGGTGTCGACTTCATCGCGCTCTCGTTCGTCCGTTCTCCCGCGGACGTCGAACTCGTCCACGCCGTGATGGACCGCGTGGGCCGTCGAGTTCCCGTCATCGCCAAGCTCGAGAAGCCCGAGGCCGTCGACAATCTCGAAGCCATCGTGCTCGCATTCGACGCGATCATGGTCGCCCGCGGTGACCTCGGCGTCGAGTTGCCCCTCGAGCAGGTACCTCTGGTGCAGAAGCGCGCCATCCAGATCGCCCGCGCCAACGCCAAGCCCGTCATCGTCGCGACCCAGATGCTCGAATCGATGATCGAGAACTCCCGCCCGACGCGCGCCGAGGCGTCCGACGTCGCCAACGCAGTGCTCGACGGTACCGACGCGGTCATGCTCTCCGGTGAGACCTCGGTCGGTAAGTACGTGATGGAAACCGTGCGGACGATGGCTCGCATCGTCGAGACGGTCGAGACCGAGGGCGACAGTGTTCCTCCGCTGACGCACGTCCCGCGCACCAAGCGTGGCGTCATCTCCTACGCCGCCCGCGACATCGGTGAGCGCCTGGACGCGAAGGCACTCGTTGCGTTCACCCAGTCGGGTGACACCGTTCGACGGTTGGCTCGTCTGCACACCAAGCTTCCGTTGCTCGCCTTCACCTCCATCTCCGAAGTGCGCAGCCAGCTGTCGCTGAGCTGGGGAACCGAGACGTTCCTGGTCCCCGATGTCGGCTCGACGGACGCGATGGTCAAAGAGGTCGACAAGGCGCTCCTCGAACTCGGTCGGTACAACAAGGGCGATCAGGTCGTGATCGTGGCCGGTGCCCCTCCCGGCACAGTAGGCTCGACCAACTTGATCCATGTGCACCGAATCGGAGAAGAGGACCGGTAAGTGGTCGAAGCGGGGGGAACCGGCGTCAGCGAAAGCGCGCCGAGCAGTACAGCTGTACGCAGGACAGATCTCGAGACGCTCCTCGATCTCCTCGCACTCGAGGAGATCGAGGAGGACGTGTTCCTCGGGGTTCACCCCGAGCAGGTGGGCAGTCGAACGTTCGGGGGGCAGCTCGTTGCTCAGGGCCTGATCGCGGCGGGCCGGACCGTATCCGGTACGTCGCGGGACGTGCACGCGATCAACGCGCACTTCATTCGCGGGGGTGACGTCAAGAAGCCCATCGAGTACCGGGTCTCGCGACAGCGCGACGGCCGAGCCTTCGCCAACCGGCAGGTCACCGCCGTACAGGACGGCAACGAGCTGTTCGTCATGCTCGCGGCCTTCCAGGATTTCGGTAAGGGCCTCGAGCACAGCGTCGAGGTTCCCGAGGTTCCGTATCCCGACGCACTGCCTCCGCTCGGCGATCATTTCGTCGGGTACGAGGACCGTCTGCAGATGTTCGTCGACGCCCTCAAGCCGATCGACATGCGCTACGCGAACGATCCCGCGTGGATCATGCACGGCACCGGGGAGAAGCTCAATCACAATCGCGTGTGGATGAAGGCCGACGGGGATCTGCCCGACGCGTCGATCTTTCACGCCGCGACCATGGGCTACGCGTCGGACACCACCGTGCTCGATTCGATCATCACCACCCACGGCCTGTCGTGGGGACTCGACCGCATCGTCGCGGCGACGGTGAATCACTCCATCTGGTTTCACCGTCCGTTCCGGTTCGACGAATGGGCTCTCTACGCCACCGAATCGCCGGTTGCGGCCGGCTCGCGCGGACTGGCCACCGGCCGCTTCTTCTCGATGGACGGGCAGCTGCTCGCCACCGTCGTTCAGGAAGGTCTCATCCGGCACTTCCCGAAACGGGTCCGCGACTGAGTGCGTCGGTCCATATTCGCGTCTTGGCCTGCGGATCGAGTGCTGCGTGCGCCGGACTGGTCGACGGTAGTCGTTCGAATCCCACCTGGGGCGTTGCCGATTTCACGTACCGCCGGTAGGTCTCGGCGGCCTTGGCTCCGTTGAAGAACACCCGGTCGATGCCGGGATTCTCGGCGAACAATTGCTCGAAATCGTTTGTCTCGATGGACGATTCGACGATCGCCGAATCCAGGCTTCCTTCACGCGTGCACAGCTTCAGCACGTCCCATATCGCGACGCCCTGGCTGCGCAGACGCTCGGTGCGCGCATCGTAGGGAAGTTCGGGGCCGGCACCGAAGAGCGTTCCCATGATCGGCCAGAACGCATTTCGTGGATGCGCGTAGTACTGCTGCGCGGCCAGCGACGCGACGCCGGGCATCGAGCCCAGAATCAAGGTGTTCGCGCCGCGGCCGAGAATCGGTGCGAAGCTGTGCACGACGTTCATTGCGTGATTACAGCAAATCCCCGCGGGGGCACCGGACAGGGGACCACAATGGAGGTCATGCTGGATCCACGTGTACTCGACAACAACGAACTCGAAGCCGAACTTGCTGCATTGCGCCGGGGTCGTGACGCCTCGATGGACGAGGGCGCGCGCGATGTGTCCAAGGCAGACACCGACCACCTCATCGCGCGGTTCGAGGAAGAAATCCGTAAGCGACACCAGGACTCGGTGTCCGATCAGCCCAGCGCCGATCTACCCTGACCGAGGATCAGAACGGCGCAGGCCGCAGTCGCGGCCACTGTTCTGACGGTGTTCCATCGCGTCCACTTCTCGGTGAAGTTCTGCCACACCTGGGCGGCGGCAGCACTGCCTGGATCCACCCCGGCCAACGCGTCGTTGAGGGGGACGTTCAGAGCGGCCGTGATCGCGACGCATCCGAGAACGTAGAGAACGGCTCCGCTCACGACCAGCACCGGTGAACCCCGACCGGTCGATACGGCGCCAATCGCTGCGAGAAAGCACGATACGGCTGTCCCGACGAACAGTGCCAGGAACAGTGGGCTCAGAATCGCAGCATTGAATCTCTGCATGGCGGCGATCGCGTCGGGTACCGGCAGTGTTGCCAGGCCGGGGAGCACGCTGATGGAGAAGGCGAGCAGCACTCCGGCAACGAGCCCACATCCGACGGCGGCAACGGCGGTGGCGACTGCGAGCATTCGATCCAACACGGTGATTCCCTCCAGTAGGTGAGCGTTCAGTTGTCCACCCTCGTCCCGAGAGGCTGGACGAGCAATGCGCACACAGCCGCGTTCGATGTCCGATCGTCCATTTCGTGGGACGATCGGTGCATGCGCGGCGCAGATCCCTGGAAGTCGTCCGACCCCCTGGGTGAAGCGCTGCACTTTCTGCGGATGACCGGATCGTTCTACGTGCGCTCCGAGATGAGCGGATCCTGGGGTCTCGCATTGCCCGCCATGGAGGATGCGCTGTGGTTTCACACGGTCGTCGACGGCAGTTGCGCATTGTCGGTTCCCGGCGAGCCGACGCGTGAGCTGATCCCCGGCGATTTCGCGTTGGTACCGCACGGGCGAGGGCACGTGCTCACTGCAGCCGGCGACGCATCGGTTCGGGCGACGAGCGTTCACGATCTCCCGCACGAGTACATCAGCGATCGCTACGCGGTGCTCACTCACGACGCGGGCGGTGCCGGCCGTGCTGCGACTCTCGTGTGCGGGGCGGTGCGGCTGGATCATCCTGCAGCGCAGAAGCTCGTTCGCCTGTTGCCCGCGCTGGTGGTGGTCGACGCTGATCCGGGCCCCAGGCAATCGAGGATGCAAAACGTACTGGCTATGGTCGCGGACGAGGCGCGTGTGCTCGAGCCCGGGGGAGAAGCGGTGATCACCCGGCTGTCCGACATTCTGGTGATCCATGCGCTGCGGTCGTGGATCGCGAATACGCCAGGTGCGCAGTCGGGTTGGCTCGGTGCATTGCAGGACGATCGGATCGGAACGGCGTTGGCGCTGATCCATCGACACCCGCACGAGCGGTGGACCGTCGCGGGTCTGGCATCGAGGGTGAACATGTCTCGCTCTGCGTTCTCGGCACGTTTCACCGAGCTGGTCGGTGATTCCGTGATGAGCTATCTCGCGATGTGGCGGATGCAGGTCGCGTACGGCACGTTGCGATCCGAGGACGTGGTGATGGCCGAAGTGGCCCGGCGCAGTGGGTATCTGTCGGAGGCTGCGTTCGGGAAGGCGTTCAAGCGCGCCACGGGCGTCTCGCCGGGAAGTGTGCGTCGCCGTCGTGAGGTGCCGATGGCCGACGGTCAGTCGAGCAGGTGACGGAGATAGCTGTTCGGGTCGTCGAGGTAGCGGCGCCAGTGCTGTACCAATTCGAGTTCGTCCCAAGTGCTTCGGCGTAGACCGTGTTCGCCTACTTCGACGATGTCCGCACCGGGCGTCGACGCCAGAATCGGTGAGTGGGTGGCGCAGACGATCTGCGCGCCGTCATTGCCCAGCTCGGACATCAGTGCAACGAGCTGGAGGCTCGCGGTGAACGACAGGGCCGATTCGGGCTCATCCAGAACGTAGAAACCGGGTTCGTCCAACATTGCACCGAACATGGTCAGGAACCCTTCACCGTGGCTCATCTCGGCGGTGTTCTCGTCCCAGAAACCCGGCACGCCGCCGAGGTTCTCGGCCATGTCGAACGCGGTCTCGGCGCGCAGGAAGAAGCCGCGCTTGTTCAGTCGTGGGCCACGAAGCATTCGAGAACCTCGTGGCGTGGTCTCGAGTTCGAGTACCTCTCCGAGCGCGCTGGTCACCTCGTCGATTCGACGCGACTGCTGCGCCGCGCGACCGCCGCGGGCATCGATTCCGAATCCCTCGGCTATTGCTTCGACGAGAGTCGATTTACCGGAACCGTTGTCTCCGACCAGAATTGTGACCGGTGCCAGGAATTCGAGTCCCTCGCGAGCGAGGTCGGCGACAGCAGGCACGGTGAAGGGCCAGTCCGATCCGACATCGTCGGCATGGACGTACGCGCGTTCTACGAACATGGTTCAGGCAGTGACCAG
Organism: Rhodococcus sp. EPR-147; assembly: GCF_001647185.1. NCBI lineage: Bacteria > Bacillati > Actinomycetota > Actinomycetes > Mycobacteriales > Nocardiaceae > Rhodococcus > Rhodococcus sp. EPR-147. The sequence goes on along the minus strand of NZ_LVCU01000436.1, from coordinate 3,182 downwards.
GCGGTCGACGTAACCGGTCTCGTGAGTGGAATCGGCGCTGCAGGTGTAGAAGACCCACTGGGCGGACTGGTCCGCCGAATCCCCGAAACGATGGTCGACCTTCGCTGCGCACAAATTGCCCGCGCTGGTGTCGTGGCAACGAAGACTGCTGGGTATGTACATCACTCCACTGTAGGCGCGATCACGAGCGGCCTTTACCGATACCGATTCGTGGCTGCTGTGGTGCCCTCGGTGAGACTCGAACTCACACTGGACGGGTTTTGAATCCGTTTCCTCTGCCAATTGGGATACGAGGGCTGGCGTCTTTCAAGCAACGATTGACGAGTTTAGAAGATGCGCTTTCGGCCTCGCGCACCGGTACCCTTCAGATGCTCGACGGCCCTGATGGGCGATGACTGTCAAAGGAGACCGATACAGATGAATGCTCCTGGTGCGCACGGTACTGGCAAGCCCCCGCTTCGTGTGGTGGTGGCAGAGGACGAATCCCTGATCCGATTGGACCTCGTGGAGATGCTCCGCGAGGAGGGGTACGACGTGGTCGGTGAAGCGGCCGACGGTCAGCAGGCGGTGGAGTTGGCCGTCGAACTGCGTCCCGATCTGGTCATCATGGATGTGAAGATGCCGCGTCGGGACGGAATCGATGCGGCGTCGGAGATTGCAGAGAAGCGCATTGCGCCCGTCGTCATTCTCACCGCGTTCAGTCAACGCGAACTCGTGGAGAAAGCGCGCGATGCCGGGGCCATGGCGTATCTGGTCAAGCCGTTCACCAAAGCCGATCTGATGCCTGCGGTGGAGTTGGCCGCCAGTCGTTTCGGTGAGATCTCCGCCCTCGAATCCGAGATCGTCGACCTGCAGGATCGGCTCGAGACGCGCAAGCTCATCGAGAAGGCCAAGGGCATCCTGATGGAATCGCAATCGCTCACAGAACCGCAGGCGTTCAAGTGGATTCAGCGAGCCGCGATGGATCGCCGGACCACGATGAAGGCCGTCGCGGAGGTCGTGATCGACACGCTCGGTACCCCTGCGAACAAGCCCGTGGGAGAAAGCTGATCGGCCGGCGAAAGCTACGGCCACGTAAAACTTCGACTCTCTAGGTCACAGTCAGGTCACGAGCGTCGTTCTAGGCCTTGCGAATCGGCTCCGCGCATTAGCGTCTGACCCACACGTGAGCCACATGTAACTCAGGTGCGCTTCATCGACGAGCAATTTCAAGGAGAACCTAGATGGCAATTCGGACCTATGTCCGCACGGCTGCGGTGCTGAGCGTTACCTCGCTCGCACTGTTCGGCTGTTCGTCGAGCGACGACTCGGGCTCGACCGACTCCACCAGTGCCAGCGGCGGCACTGCAGCCGCGGAAACGACCGTCTCCACCGACTGCACGCCCGAGCAGGCCACTGCCGGGGCAACCCCGGACACGGCCCCGCTGGTGGTGGGAACCCTTCTCCCCGAGACCGGAACCCTGGCCTTCCTCGGCCCGCCCGAAGTTGCCGGTGTGCAGCTGGCCGTCAACGACGTCAACGAAGCCGGTGGCGTCCTCGAGCAGCCCGTCACGCTCATCCCCGGTGACTCGGGCGACACGACGACCGATACCGCCAACACCACGGTGGACCGCTTGCTCGCCGGCGGTTCCGACGTCATCGTCGGTGCAGCGTCGTCCTCGGTCTCGCTCAAGGTCATCGACAAGATCGCCAGCGCAGGCGTCGTGCAGTTCTCGCCGGCCAACACGTCCGATCAGTTCGTCTGCTACCCGGACAAGGGGCAGTACTTCCGTACCGCACCCACCGACGTGCTGCAGGCACAGGCCCTGTCCCAGCTGATCGCCCAGGACGGTGCGCAGCGCGTCGCCATCCTCGCGCTCAACGACCCGTACGGCACGGGCCTGGCCGCGAACACCGCGGACAACCTCGAAGAGGCGGGCATCGCGGCGGACCAGATCCAGACCACGATCTACGACCCGAACGCACAGTCGTTCAACGCCGAGGTCGACGGTGTGAAGAACTTCAACCCGGACGCCGTGGCCATCATCGGCTTCGAGGAGTCCGCGAAGATCATCACCCGTATGCACGAGATCGGCATCGGACCGTCCGACGGCACGCTGGTCTACGGCGTCGACGGCAACATGGGCAACGCCCTCGGTGAGTCGGTCGCAGCGGGTCTGCTGGACACGATGCGCGGCACCACTCCGTTGACCGATGTCGGCACCGGATTCCAGGATCGTCTCAAGGTCGTCGATCCGGCTCTGGTGGACTTCAACTACGCGGGTGAGTCCTACGACGCAGTGATCATCTCGGCGCTGGCTGCCGAGCAGGCCAAGTCGACGGCAGGTACCGACATCGCGGCCAACATCAACAGCGTCACCAAGGACGGCACCAAGTGCACCAGCTACGCCGAGTGCCTTCCGCTCGTCAAGGCCGGAACCGATATCGACTACGACGGAATCACCGGCGCGCTGAACTTCAGTGACGCAGGAGAGCCCGCCACCGGTTCCTACGGCAACCTGGTCTTCGGACCGGACAACACCCTGACGACGGAAGATTACATCGTCGTCGGTGAGTGATCTGTAACTGTCACACGGCCTCTGGGCCCGAGTCCTCGATCAGGACTCGGGCCCAGAGGTTTTCGTAGGTGTCACACGTTCGACGGCAACGACGACGGCCCCGGTTCGATGTCGAACCGGGGCCGTCGTCGTTTGCCGAGCAGCTACTTCTTCTCTTTGCTTCCCGCCAGTGTGCCGAGGTACAGCTCGATCACCTTCGGGTCGTTCATCAATGCCGGACCGGTGTCGGTGTAGGCGTTGCGGCCCTGATCGAGTACATAGCCACGGTCGCAGATCTGGAGGCAGCGACGAGCGTTCTGCTCGACCATGATGATCGAGACGCCCGCTGCATTGATCTTCTTGCAGCGGATGAACACCTCGTCCTGGAACATCGGAGACAATCCGGCCGACGGCTCGTCGAGCAGCAGTACCGACGGCTCCATCATCAGTGCGCGTCCCATGGCGACCATCTGTCGTTCGCCGCCGGACAGCGCGCCTGCTTTGACCTTCTTGCGCTCGCCGAGCAGCGGGAACAGCTCGCTGACGAACTCGAAACGCTCACCGAACTTCTTGGGACGCAGATAGATTCCCATCTCGAGGTTCTCTTCGATGGTGAGTGACGGGAACACGTTCTGCGTCTGCGGA
>NZ_LVCU01000435.1:0-14346 GCF_001647185.1 Rhodococcus sp. EPR-147 | reverse complement strand
GATCCTGGCACTCTCGGTGGGTCCGCCTCCGACCCACAAGATCTGGGCTGCAGAACAGGGTTACACCTTTCCGCTGCTGTCGGACTTCTGGCCGCACGGCGAGGTTGCTCAGGCGTACGGCGTGTTCAACGACAGCGCCGGATTCGCCAATCGTGGAACGTTCGTGGTCGACAAATCCGGAATCATCAGGTTCGCCGAAATGAACGGACCCGGCGAGGCTCGCGACAGTTCTTCGTGGGCCGAGGCTCTCGCACAGGTGAGCTGACCTGCGGAATTGTAGTTGGAGATCAGACACGATAAATTTCTCCAAGCGTTCCGGTGGCCCGGGGTTGTCCCCAGGCCACCGGTACTCGGGCGTATAGCTCAGCGGTAGAGCTCTGGTTTTACACACCAGCGGTCGGGGGTTCGAACCCCTCTGCGCCCACCGTCTTCCGATACGCGGCTCGCCGGGACCCCGCACAACGCGCCCGATGCTCCTCTGGCAGCCGTTCATCCGCGCCGAAGAGTGTGTGGCTGGGTTCAGCCGTGGTGTTACGTTCGACCCGCACCCGACGACACCGACACGAGGCGGACGATGTGACCCGGTACGACGCACTGACAGAACTTCTCGACGAGAGGTATTCGTGCCGGCAGTTCCTGCCGAAGCAGGTCTCGCGTGAGGTACTCGAACAGTTACTGTCTGCCGCCCGGCGCACACCTTCTTGGTCCAACACCCAGTCGTGGCAGATCATCGTGACCGAAGGCAATGCCACCCGGAAGTTCTCCGACGCTTTGGTGGAGCACGTGGCGTCCGGTGTGCCGCAACCGGATTTTCCGTTCCCAGCCAACTACAACGCTGTGCACCGCGCGCGCAGACGCGAATGCGGTGGCGCGCTGTACGAAAGCATCGGCGTGGTCAAGTCCGACACCGAGGCGACGACGCGTCAATTCATTCGCAATTACGAGCTGTTCGACGCCCCGCACGCGGCCATCATCACCACCGACGCCGATCTGGGTGTGTACGGCGCGGTCGACTGCGGTTTGTATCTGCAGACTTTTCTGCTGGCCGCGCAGAGTCTCGGTCTCGGAGCGATCGCACAAGCAGCCCTCGCCGCGTACTCACCGTTTCTGCACGAGTGGTTCGACATCCCGGACACTCGAAAAGTGGTGGCCGGCATCTCCTTCGGCTACCCGGACGAGACGCACTCGGTCAACGGATTCCGTACCAGCCGAGCCCCTTTGGACGAGACGGTCACGTTCGTCGGGAGCTGACATCGTCGAGCGCTCCCGACTGCGACGGCAGTCCGTCGGCGACTCGGCTGCCGGTCCGCAATCCGCCGTAGGTCTTCTGCCGGATGGTCGCGAGGGTGATCATGCCGATCACGGCCGAGCCTATGACGAAGTAGGCGGGTGAAACCGAGCTTCCGGTGCGGTCGATCAGCCACGTCGCAATGTAGGCAGCGGTCCCACCGGTCGCGATCGTCGCAATGTTGAAGCCGAGAGCGACGCCGGTCAATCGAACTCGCGAGTCGAACAACGACGGGAACAGGGGAGCGGTTGCCGTCTGGATCAAGGGTGTGCCTACCGCGAAGAACATGAAAGCAATTGCAGCAACGAACAACCCGTGACCACTCATCATCGACATTGCCGGGTACGCGAGCAGTGCCGAGGCGAGCAATCCGCTGGCCAGCACACGAACGCTGCCGAACCGATCTACCAGCAACCCGGCGAGCGGCATGGACGCCGCGACGAGCACGATCACACCGGCCGCAGTCCAGGTGACCGAACTCTGACTGAATCCACCTTCGCGCACCAAATGGATGCCGATGTAGGTGAGCACCATGTATCCGGTCGCGTTCTGAGCCACACCCAGTCCGAAGACCTGCAAAACCTGCTTGGGGTGAGTGCGAAGCAGTTCGGTCAACGGTGCCTTCGCGACTTCGTTTTCCGCGACTGCGTTGACGAACTGCGGGGTGTCTTCGATTCGAGTTCGGGTCCAGAGGCAGAACAGCACCAGTGGGATGCCGAGCAGGAACGGAATTCGCCAGCCCCAGCTGGTCATTTGTGCATCGGTGGTGAGAGTGGAGGTGACGGCCACGGCGATGGCCGCGAGTGCGAAACCGCTGTTGCTACCCAATGCGACGAAAGATGCGCCGAGCCCCTTGCGTTTTTCGCCGACCGTCTCGTAGACGTATGTGAGCGCGCCGCCGAGTTCGCCACCGGCAGAGAAGCCCTGAACCAGACGGGCTATGACCAGCAGGATCGGCGCGAGAACCCCCGCGTTCTCGTAGGTGGGGAGGAAGGCCATCAGCGCACTGCCGACGCCCATGAGCAGTACCGAGAACAACAATGCGCGCTTGCGGCCGTGGCGGTCACCGAGGCGGCCGAAGAAGATTCCGCCGATCGGACGCATCAGGTAGGCAGATGCGAAGACGGCCAGACTGGCGAGTAACGACGCCGTCGGGTCGTCGCCGGGGAAGAACAATGGGCTGACGACCACCGCGAGGTAGGCGTAGACGGTGAGGTCGTAGTACTCGACGATGGTGCCGACGGTGGCAGCGAGTACGCCACGGCGTCTGGTCTGCTCCGGGGTTCGGATGGTGGCCACGGACTGCTCCGATTCTGTGTGCGACGGCGACGAGGGGGCGAGATCTGCGCGTGTCGTCACACCGTAACCGGTAAAATGTGTACATACTTCGAAATAGTGAACAAGAATTAAAGTAACTATCGCGCGGACGACGTAGCTGCCGGTGAACCGGTTGAGAGGTGTTCGCGCGCAGAGTTTTCGGTGGCATCAGCGGGCATGAACGCGACTATGGTCCACGCCGATTGCGCTACCGCCACGAGGGCAACCCGAGCCCGCAAGGGAGTGGAGCGGTCGTGCCGGGAGGTTCAGTGTCGGAGCGAGTCGATCAGCGCACGCGCCACATCCGTCCCCGAACGCCAGGCGCTCTCCACCCTGGGCACTCCGGCTTCGCACCATTGATCGCCTGCCAAACCGACGAAGCGTCCGTCCTGTTGCTGCAACGCGAAGTTCGAATCGTGCTGCGTCGCAGGCTTGGCGAATGTCCATCGATGAGCGTGACTCCACGCGGGTGCCGCCGAGACGACGGACAATTCGCGCAGGGCGTCGAGAACCGGGGCGATCGCACCATCGGGATCGTCGAGATGCTGCTGAGCTCGTTCCGACGTGGTGTGCGCAACCAGAACCGGCGCGCCGTCGCCGCGGCGTGCACCGTCGTCGACGACAAAATCGATATCAGGATGATCGTTGACGAACGCCGCATCGCGGAAGGGGATGTCGAGCCCGTCGAACCCACACGCCACCGCGATGACAGGAACGTAATCGACGGCATCGGGGACGGCGATCAGTCGCGCCGCCTGCGGATCCGGCATCGCGACTACGACATGGCCGTCGGGCAATTCGGTCAGCTCGGTGGAATACTCGATGTCGAAGCCCTCGAGCATGTTTCGTACCAGCGATCGCAGCCCGTTCGGGGTAGCCCAGCGAACGGGTCCGGTCGTTGTGCACGGGGCTGTTGCGGGCTTGAGGATGCCGAACGTGTTGGCCCACTGGCGCGCCAACCCAGCCGACTCCCAATCGGCAACCACGGTCGAGAATTCCTGATCACGAACGGTGAAGTAACCGGCGCCCAGGTCGACGCGACGGCCGTGCAACTCCGGCGACGACATCCGCCCGCCCGGAGCTCGGCCTCGGTCGACGATGCGGAACGGCACGCCTGCGTCGCGGAGAACCCGCGCGCAGGCCGCGCCGGCCATGCCCGCACCGACGATGGTGACCGGATCGGTGATGCTGTCCGCTTCGGAGTTCATGCGTCCAGTATGCCCGGATTCACGCGAATATCTCTGTACCACCGGCTGTCTGGACATAACGGTCACCCGCTGCGTCCGCGTTCACATTGTGTTCGACTATAGGGATGGCCATTACGGAGAAGCCGGACACCGGCGAGAACGGACTCGGTACCAGCCTCAAACCACGGCACGTGACGATGATTTCGATAGCCGGAGTCATCGGCGCGGGATTGTTCGTGGGTTCGGCCAACGCCATCGCGACGGCAGGCCCGGCGGTGCTGCTGGCGTACCTGTTCGCGGGAACACTCGTGATTCTGGTGATGCGCATGCTGGGGGAGATGGCAACGGCCAATCCCGACACCGGCTCGTTCTCCACGTATGCCACACGCGCACTCGGACATTGGGCCGGATTCTCGGTCGGGTGGCTCTACTGGTGGTTCTGGGTGTTGGTGATCCCGGTCGAAGCCACCGCGGCAGCGTCGATTCTCACCAACTGGCTCGGCGGAGCCCAGTGGATGTGGGCACTGCTCATCGTCATTGCCCTCACCGCGACCAATCTGATCAGCGTCGGCAACTACGGCGAATTCGAGTTCTGGTTCGCGCTGGTGAAGGTGGTGGCGATCATCGCGTTCATCGGCCTCGGAATCGCGGCCATCCTGGGATGGCTACCCGATTCGGAAGTCAGTGGTGTGGACCAACTCTGGGCCTCGGGCGGATTCATGCCCCTCGGGTTCGGCGCGGTGATCGCGGCCATGCTCACCACGATGTTCTCGTTCATGGGTTCGGAAATCGTCACCATCGCCGCCGCCGAATCCAAGGACCCGGCAAAGGGAATCACCCGCGCCACCAACTCGGTGATCTGGCGAATCTCGATCTTCTACTTCGGCTCCATCTTCGTCATCGTCGCTTTGGTGCCCTGGAACGAACTGGACCCCAATACGGGCTCGTACCAATTCGTGCTGTCCAAGATGGGAATTCCGCACGCCGAGACCATCATGGACATCGTCATCCTGACTGCCGTCGCGTCGTGCCTGAACTCTGCGCTCTACACCGCGTCGCGCATGCTGTATTCGCTCGGCGACCGAGGCGACGCACCCAGGGCGGTCAAGAAGATCACCACGAACGGGGTGCCGTGGATCGCGGTGATCGCCTCGATGGTTCTCGGCTTCCTCGCCGTGATCGGAAACTACATCCTGCCCGAGAAGCTCTTCACCTACCTGCTGGCGACCCCCGGGGCCGTCGCCCTGTTCGTCTACCTCGCCATCGCCAGCAGCCAGCTGGTGCTACGGCGTCAACTCGACCGCGACGACGAACGCCCTGCCGTTCGGATGTGGCTGTACCCGTGGTTGACCTACCTGGCCATCGGGTTCATCGTGTTCGTCCTGGTGATGATGGTGGTGCGGCCGGAGCAGCGGTCGTCGATCCTGCTCTCGGCCGTCCTCGCCGCAGTGACCGTGATCGGCGGAATTCTGGTGCAACGCCGAAATACGCGGCGCGACACTGTTGCCGCCCGCGCATCGGAGTGAGTGCGACTAGATTCCCGCGTACACCTGCCGGTACAGATCGACGATCTGTTCGGCGGTCGGCACGATTGGATTGTTGCCCGGGCTGCCGGACGCGAGTGCCTGCTCGGCCATGAGCGGCAACAGGTCGTCCCATTTCGCCTTGTCGATACCGAAGGTTTCCGGCGTCGGCACCTCCACCTCACGGCACAGTGTGACGATCGCATCCTGCAACTTGCCACCGGCAACCTGATCGGAATCGCTTTCCGACGCCGCGCCCAGAGCGCGTGCGCAGTCGGCATAGCGCGCCTGTGCCCCGTCGATCGAGAATGCGGTGACGGCAGGCAACAGCATCGCATTGGAAAGCCCATGTGCAACATGGAAATGCGCCCCGATGGGACGACTCATCCCGTGCACCAGGCAGACGCTCGCATTGGAGAAGGCCATTCCCGCCTGCGTCGAGGCATGCATCATCGCCTCGCGCGCCTGCCGGTCGCCGCCGTCCCGATACGCCCGCAGCAATGACGTCCCGATCGTGCGAATCGCACTGAGCGCCAAACCGTCGGAGATGGGGTTGGCCTTTTTGCTGACGTACGCCTCGATGGCGTGGGTGAGAGCATCGACACCGGTGTCGGCCGTCAGGCGCGCCGGCATCGACATCGTCAACTCGAAGTCGATGATCGAGGCGATCGGCAGAAACGACAGCCCGGGGCACAACATCTTTTCGTCCGAGGCGACGTCGGTGATGATGGTGAACTGAGTTGCCTCCGAACCACTTCCGGCCGTGGTGGGGATTGCGATGATCGGAAGTGCCGGGCCGGTCGACAGCACGGGAGCTTTGAAGTCCCGCATCGTGCCGCCCTGCACCGCGAGGATGGCCAACGCCTTGGCCGTGTCCATCGGACTGCCACCGCCGAACCCGATGATCGAATCGGCCGAATGCTGCTGCACTGCGTCGAGACCGGCGACCAACGAATCGGTCGTCGGATCCGGAACGGTGCCCGAGAACAATGCAGGCGTCTTACCGGCCTCGGTCATGATCTTCATCAAACGATCCGCCGAGCCGTTGCCGGCCATGAACGCATCGGTGACGAGCAACGGCCGTGACACGTCGAGGTCGGTCAGAACCGTCCCCAGATCCTCGACGGCACCGCCGCCGAGCTTGAGGAACCGAGGAAACGAAATATTGGCAACCATGGGTGTGCTCCTTAGCGCTGTGGACCCATGTGCGCGGAAATTCGTAACCTGCTACGAAGTTCCGCGCACATGCGTCAGCTCTGTTTCTGGGCTCAGCTGTTTTCGGGGAAGCCGAGGTTGATGCCGCCGTGGCTGGGGTCGAGCCAGCGACTGGTGACGGCTTTGCCGCGAGTGAAGAAGTGGACACCCTCGGTGCCGTGGGCGTGGCTGTCGCCGAAGAGGGAGTTCTTCCAGCCACCGAAGCTGTAGTACGCCATGGGAACCGGGATGGGCACGTTGATGCCGACCATGCCGACCTCCACCTCGTTCTGGAAGCGGCGGGCAGCCCCACCGTCGTTGGTGAAGATGGCGGTGCCGTTGCCGTACGGGTTCTCGTTGATCAGTCGAAGCGCGTCGTCGTAGGTCTCGACGCGGACGACCGAGAGGACCGGTCCGAAGATCTCGTCGGTGTAGACGCTCATGTCGGGAGTCACGTTGTCGATGAGGGTGGGGCCGAGCCAGAAACCGTCGGTGCCACCGTCGGGCTGGACGGTGCGTCCGTCGACGACGAGGGTGGCTCCGGCTGCTTCGCCTGCATCGACGTACGAGGCGACCTTGTCACGGTGGGCCTTGGTGACGAGTGGACCCATGTCTGCCCCTCGGGTGCCGTCGCCGGTGACCAGCGGGGTGGTGCGTTCGGCGATCTTCGCGACCAGTTCGTCGGCGACGTTCCCGACGGCCACGAGTGCGGAGATGGCCATACAGCGTTCGCCTGCGGAGCCGAAGCCTGCGTTGACCATGGCGTCGGCGGCGAGGTCGAGATCTGCATCGGGGAGTACGACGGCGTGGTTCTTGGCACCGCCGAGGGCTTGGACGCGCTTTCCGTGTGCGGTGCCGGTGGAGTAGACGTACTGGGCGATGGGGGTGGAGCCGACGAAGGAGATCGACTTGATCTTCTTGTTCTCGAGGAGTTCGTCGACGGCAACCTTGTCGCCTTGGAGGACGTTGAACACCCCGTCGGGCAGACCGGCCTCGGCCCAGAGCCGGGCGAGCCAGATACTCGCGCTCGGGTCTTTCTCCGAGGGCTTGAGTACCACGGTGTTGCCGGCCGCGATGGCGATGGGGAAGAACCACATCGGGACCATGGCCGGAAAGTTGAAGGGGGAAATGATGCCGACCGGTCCGAGCGGCTGGCGGATGGAGTAGACATCCACGCCGGTCGAGGCATTCTCGGTGTATCCGCCCTTGAGCAGATGCGCCATGCCGCAGGCAAATTCGACGACTTCCTGGCCACGAGAGATCTCACCGAGGGCGTCGGAGAGCACCTTTCCGTGCTCGGAGGTGATGATCTCGGCAAGCTCGTTCTTCCTCGCGTTCAACAATTCTCGAAACGAGAACAAGATCGATGTGCGCTTGGCGAGGGAGGTGTCACGCCACGCCGGGAATGCGGCTGCAGCGGCGTCGATGACCGCCCGGGCGTCGCCCTGATCGGCCAGGGTGAGCGCGCCGGTGACCTCACCGGTCGCGGGATTCGTGACGGGCGCGGTTCGGTCGGAGGTGCCGGAATAGGTCTTTCCATCGAGCCAGTGCGCAATGACGTCGGTCAACGTTCGATCCTTCCATCGGTGTGTTCCGAGTCTCACTTGTAAGGATGCACATGTCAAAGGCCAAAACCGCAGATCGCTGTGCAGAAATGCACACCGGCGATAGTCTCGGTGGGTGTTCAACGCAGACCACCTCCGCTACTTCCTCGAAGTGTCGAGGACCGGGCGTTTGACCGACGCCGCGCACACTCTCGGTGTGGACCACACCACCGTCGGTCGGCGCATCACCGCGCTCGAGAAATCGGCCGGTCAACGCCTGTTCGACAGAACGCCGACGGGTTGGCGACTCACCGAGGCGGGTCGACGCCTCGTCGGATATGCCGAGACCGTCGAATCGACACTCATCGCCGCCTTCGAGGATCAGACCTCCGACACCGGCACACTGCGAGGGACCGTTCGCATCGCAGCCCCGGACGGGTTCGGAGCGTTCGTTCTGACACCGAAACTGGGGCTGCTCAGAGACAAGCACCCCGACCTCGACATCGAATTGGTCACCGCCACCGAGCACAACTCGTTGGCCACCAGGGAATTCGACATCGCAATCACGTTGGAGCGGCCGTCGCCGCGATTCGTGGTGACTCGCAGGTTGGCCACGTACTCCCTCGGGCTCTACGCTGCCGCCGAGTATCTCGCCGCGACGTCGCCCATCGACACCGTCGAGGATCTACGAGAACACACGCTGATCTCGTACGTCGACGCGTTGCTCGATGTGGCACCGCTGCGAATCCTGGATGCGATTCTGCCGGAGGGCCGCGCGCAGATTCAGACCAACAACATCACCGGGCAGTGGATCGCGGCGAGATCCGGGGTGGGAATTGCGCCCTTGCCCAGCTACATCGGTGAGCCCGACGAGGCCCTCGCGTCGGTGTTGCCCGGCGTCGTCTCGGTCGAGCGGACGTATTGGACGGTGGTGCCGCGAGAGCTGACCGGTCTGGCGCGGGTGAAGGCCGTCGACGAATTCCTGCGGTCGGTCGTGACCGACGAACAACATCTCTTTCCTGTGTCGCAGTAACGACGCGAGAAGTGCACAGTCCGAGAGTGCCGGTGGCCGTTGATATTTGGACGTTTCGATGAGACGCGCGTCTCGTGATGACGGACACACGTGACGCCGACCTCAAAGAAGTGGGAAACAGTGAAGATAGGGGTAACAATCTGTTACAGACACATCCGCGGACGCGGATCCACTCGAGATTCTGGGGGAATCATGACACTGTTCGTAATGGCAACGGTCGGCTTCGTCGGTATGGCAATCGCACTGCTCAACGACGGAAGCGACATGAATTTCCGTGGCCGCCAGTTGGCGGGCGCGTACCGCCAGCGCTGAGTCCGGCATACCGAATTCCTGCGCCGGGTGCACAGTTGGCAAGATTCGTGGGATGTGGACACACCCCCGAGCGATCGGCTTACTGGTCGGCTACGGCCTCGATCGAGTGTTCGCAGACCCACAACGCTGGCACCCGGTGGCAGGATTCGGCACCACGGCGCTGCGCGTCGAACACGTCCTCTATCGCGATAGTCGGACGCTGGGCGTCGTCCACGCAGTCACGCTGATCGGCTCGGTGACCGCACTCGGCGTCGGGTCGAACCGCGTGGCCGTTCGTGTGGGTGCACCCGCCGAGGTCGCTCTGGTCGCGGCCGCTACCTGGGCCGCCCTCGGTGGCACGTCCCTGTCGAAGGTGGGTCGGCAGATGGCGGACCAGCTCGACAACAACGACCTCGCGAGCGCACGCGCACTGCTGCCGTCACTGTGCGGTCGGGATCCGGAACCACTCGACTCCGACGGCCTCGCGCGCGCCGCACTGGAGTCCATCGCGGAGAACACCTCCGACGCGACCGTCGGAGTGCTGGTGTGGGGAGCACTGGCCGGGGTCCCGGGAATTCTGGCCTACCGAGCGAGCAACACGCTCGACGCGATGGTCGGCTACCGGTCTCCGAAGTATCTGCGTTTCGGTTGGGCCGCAGCGCGAATCGACGACGTTCTGAACCTGCTACCGGCTCGCGTCACCGGTGTGGCGACGGTTGTCGCAGCGCCCTCGGTGCAGGGATCGCCCGCCCGAGCCCTGAAGATGTGGCGACGCGACGCCGCGCAGCACCCCAGCCCCAACGCCGGTGTTGCGGAGGCGTCGGCTGCCGGGGCACTGGGGCTGCAGCTCGGCGGCAGAACGCAGTACCGTCACGGCATCGAGATCAGGCCGACACTCGGTGACGGCCACTCGCCGACCGCACGCGATCTTCGTCGATCGGTGGCACTGTCGAGCCGAGTGCAGGAACTGTCCGCGGTCGCGTCAGCGATTCTTGCCGTAGCGATCGGCCAGGCGAGGATCCGACGGCGTCGTCGGGCGTGACGCCGCGCGCGCCTTTGCCCGCTTCTCGCGGCGGGTGGGCAGCGTGAATTCTTCTTCCTCGTCCGGTCCGGCCTTGTCCTCCGGCTCGGGCTCGGTCTCCGGCTCGCCGGACATCGCATTCGCGAGCTCGGCACGCGAATTGCGGCGTTCGCGTATCTCCGCCCGAGCGAAATACGCCAGACCCAGCGGTGCCATGATGCCGAACGCCAGCCATTGCAGACCGTAGGACAGATAGGGGCCCGCGTCGGTCTGCGGTAGCTCGATCAAGCCGAGACCGCCCGGCTGAGCGTCGTCGAGCTGTAGGTATCCGTCGATGGCGTCGACTCCGACCGCCGCGCCGATCTGTTCCGGATTGATGTTGTAGACCTGCAGCCGGCCGTCGTCCTCGACGGGCTCGCGCGAGGTGCCCTCGGCTTGGCGTACCCGTGCGTTCAGCGTCACTTCACCGGCGGGTGCCGCCTCGAACTCGGGCGCTCTGGTTCCCTCCACCGGCAACACGTACCCGCGATTGACGAGCACAGTGGGCCCGCCGTCGATCACGAACGGGGTGATGACCTCGTATGCGGGCTGATCGCGGATGCTGCGCAGTCGCACCAGCACGTCGGAATCGGTGACATAGGCCCCGGAGGCGATGACCCGACGCCACTCGTCCTCGGCCGGAAACCCGTTTGCGGTGAGAACGTCGGAGATCGGCACCGGATCCGCGTCGACGGATCGGGTGATCAGATCGTTGCGCGCGGACGTCGAGGTGTTCTTCCCCAACTGCCACGGAGCGAGCACGCTGAAGCACAGGAACGCGAAGGCCAGCACCACCGCAGCCAGCACCAACCATTTGGGTCGCAGCAAGAACGCTAACTTTCGCACTCCACCACGGTAGCCGGGTCAGCGAGAGAGTCGAGACCGTGCCCAGTCCAGCATGCCGGGAACGGCACTTTCGATTTGCTCGCGCACCTCGGTGAACGCCGAATCGGAGGAGTAGTACGGATCGGCCACCGAGGAGTCGTCGGCATCGGGATCGAACGACCGCAGCAAGGCGACGCGATCTGCCGGAGCGCCGAGCTGCAGCAGGGCGCGGGCGTGGCCGGAGTCGAGGGCGACGATCAGATCTGCCGCCAGGTGATCCGGTCCTACCTGCGCTGCCTCGTGTTCGCTGTCGTATCCGTGGGCATCGAGCTCGGCGACGGTGCGTGGATCTGCGCCGTCGCCCACGTGCCAACCGCCGGTCCCGGCACTCGAGACGCGCACCGCGTCGCCCAGACCGGCGTCGCGCAGATGCCCGGCGAAGACCTTCTCGGCCATCGGCGACCGGCAGATGTTGCCGGTGCACACGAAGGTCACATGCAGTGGCTCGTTCACTGCACGGCCGCCGTGTTCTGCTCCAGCACGGTGGCCAGTTCGTCCATGCTCGACGCGGTGAACGCGGCGTCGGCACTCTCGCCGTCGACGCCGTAGCCCCACTCCACGAACACCGTGGGAATGCCGAATCGAGCGGCACCGTGCACATCGTGATCCCGATCACCGATCATGATCACCCCGGACGTGCCGCCGTCCGCGGATTCCACCGGCTCGATGCCGAGGTTGGTCAGCGAATGCGCGATCACATCGGACTTCGCCCGTCGGGTGCCGTCGTTGCTGGCCCCGCCGATGAACTCGAAGTACCGCGACAGACCGAAGTGGTCCAGAATCCGGACGGCGAATCGCTCCGACTTCGATGTCGCCACACCGAGCCGTACGCCGCGATCCTGCAACCGCGTCAACACCGTCTCGATGCCGTCGAACGCGGTGTTCTCGGCCCAGCCACGCTCGTCGTAGCGCTGGAAGTACGCTGCCAGGGCGCGCTGCGCCGCATCCTCGTCCAGGCCGAGCCCGCGCAGCGTGTCGATCAGGGGTGGTCCGACGACCATCGACAGTTGTTCCTCGGTCGGTTCGGGAGCCTCGACCGACGCCAATGCATGACGAAAACCGGCATGAATTCCCGGTGCGGAATCGGTCAACGTCCCATCGAGATCGAACAGGACAACGGACGCGAGAGCATCGACAGACATGGCCCGAGCCTATCGGTGCGGGCTGTTCGACGAAGGCGCGGCTACGCTCGTCGCGATGTCCGACACAGCTGCCGATCCCGATGCGCTACTCCGTCACCACGGCGACGTCGAGGTCGATTCCGGATTCGTCGACTTCGCCGTCAACGTGCGGGGCGACGGACCGCCGGCATGGCTTCGCGATCGGCTGGCTGCGGCACTGAATTCGCTGGGTTCATACCCGAGCAAGGCCGCCGACAAGGCCGCACGAGAACAGGTGGCCGAACACCACGGCCGATCACCGGACGAGGTGCTGCTGCTCAGCGGCGGGGCCGAGGGTTTCTCGATGCTGCCGCGGCTGGAGCCTCAGCTCGTAGCGACGATCCACCCGTCGTTCACCGAGCCCGACTGGGTACTGGAGCAGGCGGGCATTCCGGTGCACCGAGTAATCCTGCCGCCGCCCTTCGAGCTCGATCCGACGCTCGTGCCCGACGCCGCCGACATGGTGATCATCGGCAACCCGACCAACCCGACATCGGTTCTGCACCCGAGCGAGGCGGTCCTGAGTCTGCGCGGACCCAGGCGCACGCTGGTGATCGACGAGGCCTTCGCCGACGCAGTGCTGGGGGCTGGGGAATCTGTCGCCTCACAGAGCCTGGACGACGTGCTGGTGCTGCGCAGCCTGACGAAGACGTGGGCGCTGGCGGGATTGCGATGCGGATATGCGCTGGGCCACCCCGACGTCCTCGCGAGGCTGCAACACGGCCGCGCGCACTGGCCGCTGGGGAGCCTGCAGCTCGAAGCGATCCGCGCCTGTACCGAACCGTTCGCCGTCGATCGGGCACGCGCCGAGTCCGAGCGAATCCACCGCGAACGCACCGCGATGATCCCGCGACTCGAGGCTCTGGGACTCGACGTCACCGGACCCGCCCGCGCGCCGTTCCTGCTGCTGCGCGTCGACGGAGCCGATTCGGTTCGAGAACGCCTGCGCACGATGGGTATCGCGGTGCGGCGCGCAGACACGTTCCCGGGGCTCGACCGTCACCACCTGCGCGTCGCGGTACGGGACTCGCAGCAGGTCGACATACTGGTGGACGCGTTGAACACCGTTCTGTGAGGAGAGCATCGAACATGGCAGTGACACTGGCGGACGTCATCGAGGTACTCGACGACGCGTACCCACCCCGTCTGGCGGAAAGCTGGGACTCGGTGGGCCTGGTGTGCGGAGATCCCGAAGCTGTTGTGCAGCAGGTCGTGTACACCGTCGACGTCACCGACGCCGTGGTCGACGACGCCATCGCTCGGGGTGCCGATCTCATCGTCGCCCACCATCCCTTACTGCTCAAAGGCGTCGACACCGTCGCGGCCGACACCGCGAAGGGCTCGGTGATCCATCGCCTGATCAAGGCCGACTGCGCGCTGTTCACCGCCCACACCAACGCCGACTCCGCCGATCCCGGTGTCTCCGACGCGCTCGCGTCCGCCCTCGGCGTGATCGACACCAGACCGCTCGATCCCATTCCTGCTCCCGCACATGACAAGTGGGTGGTCTTCGTGCCGACCTCCGACTCGGCCGCGGTGCGACAGGCCATGTTCGACGCCGGAGCCGGACAGATCGGCGATTACAGCGAAGCCAGCTGGCAGAGCGCGGGTCTCGGCCAGTTCCGTCCGGGTCCGAACGCACACCCGACCCTCGGTGTTGCCGGAGAGGTGCACACCGAGGCGGAGGATCGAATCGAAGTCGTTGCTCCGAAAGGACTACGTGCTGAGGTGCTTTCGGCAATGCGTCGGGCACACCCGTACGAGGAGCCCGCGTTCGACGTCTTCGAATCCGCGGCTCTATCGTCGTGCACCGGCCTGGGTCGCATCGGTCGACTGCCGAATCCGATGACCCTCGCCGAATTCA
>NZ_LVCU01000434.1:0-9995 GCF_001647185.1 Rhodococcus sp. EPR-147 | reverse complement strand
TCGGTGGTTGCGATGTGCGGGGGAGCGGGTGACTCGTTCCTTTCCGCGGTGGCGAGTACCGATGCCGATGTGTACGTCACCTCGGATCTGCGCCACCACCCGGTCGACGAGCATCTGCGGGCGGGTGGGCCTGCGGTGATCGACACCGCGCACTGGGCGTCGGAGTTCCCGTGGTGTGAACAGGCACGAGGCATCGTCGACGCCGCGTTCGGCGATACGGACGGCTGGAGCAGCCGCGTGACCGAGGTCCGTACCGACCCGTGGACCATCTGACTTGCGGTCGGGCAGGAGTGGAGCCTGCAGAAACGACCCTGATGGCCTCTATCCGGCTTTCTTGCTTTCGAGCAGCCGGTAGGGTGATCTCTTATCAACTTCCATAGTCGCAGGAGTCATCAAGCGTGAACGTCGATCCCAAAGTCCAGGCCTCGCTGCTCGAATTGGCCGGTGTGGATACCGAACTCTCGCAGATCGCCCACCGCCGCAAGAGCCTCCCCGAGCAGCAGGAGGTGGACAAGCTCGAGACCGAGCGCACCACCCGCAAGGACGCCGCGGTGACGGTGCAGATCTCGATGGACGACCTCGATCGGGACATCCGCAAACTCGAAGGCGAGGTCGACGCGGTCCGGCAACGCGAGGCTCGCGACAAGAAGATGCTCGAGAGCGGCACCATCGCCCCGAAGCAGATGACCGAACTGCAGCACGAACTCGGCAGCCTCGAGCGTCGCCAGGGCATCCTCGAGGAGGAGCTGCTCGAGGTCATGGAGCAGCGCGAGGCCAGTGAGCGGGACTACGAGCATGCCGGTGCGCAGCTGACGCAGATCGAAGACGAACTTGTCGATGCCGGCCGTCGCCGCGACGACGCCGTCGCAGACCTCGACGTCGCTGAGAAGCGCAGCGCCGAGCGCCGCGAATCGTTGGCCTCGGGATTGCCCGCGGATCTGCTTGCGCTCTACGAGAAGCAGCGAGCGCTCACCGGCCGCGGTGCGGCACTGCTGCAGGCTCGCCGTTGCGGAGCGTGTCGCATCGAACTCGATCGCAACGAGATCGCAAGCATCGCCAACAAGCCCGCGGATGCTCTCATTCGTTGCTCGGAGTGCAATGCAATCCTGGTGCGCACCAAGGAATCCGGGATTTGAGTCAGGTGTCGAGGGTCGTCGCCGAGGCCGACGGTGGATCGCGTGGCAACCCCGGCCCGGCCGGGTACGGCGCAGTGGTGTTCAGTGCCGATCGCTCGCAGGTTCTGGCCGAGCGTCGGGCATCGCTCGGCGTGGCCACGAACAACGTCGCCGAGTACAACGGACTGATTGCAGCACTGAGCGCGGCTCGTGATGTCGGGGCCCGTGAGGTCGCGGTCCGCATGGACTCCAAACTCGTCGTCGAACAGATGTCCGGGCGCTGGAAAGTGAAGCACCCGGACATGATTCCGCTTCAGCGAAAAGCGGCCGACCTGGCCCGCCACTTCGATTCCGTGACCTACGAGTGGATTCCGCGTTCGCAGAACTCGCACGCCGACGCATTGGCGAACGAGGCTATGGACGCCGCGGCCGAGGGTGCGGACCTATCGGAATTGCCCGATGCCGAGCCGGTGGCGAAGAAGGCCGAGTCGCCCGGCTGGACCGGTGCCATGGGGGAGCCGACTCGCCTGCTGTTGCTGCGTCACGGCCAGACCCCCATGTCGGTGGACCGGCGCTACTCCGGTCGCGGCAACCCCGATCTGACCGAATTGGGTCGACGTCAAGCCGATTCTGCCGCAACGGTTCTGGGGTCGCGCACCGATATCGACGCCATCGTTGCCTCGCCACTGGGGCGCGCGCAACAGACCGCCTCGGCGACAGCCGACCGCTTGGGATTGCCCGTCACCACCGTCGACGGTCTCATCGAGACCGACTTCGGCGACTGGGAAGGCCTCACGTTCACCGAGGCCATGGAACGTCACCCCGACGCGCACAAGGCGTGGCGCGGCGACACCTCCGTCGCACCACCGAACGGGGAGAGCTTCGACGCGGTGCGCATGCGCATCGAAGCAACCCGCGACCAGTTGCTCACCGAGTACGCCGGGAAGACCCTTCTGGTGGTCACACACGTGACACCGATCAAGATGCTGCTGCAACTCGCACTCGACGTCGGCCCGTCGTTGCTGTACCGACTGCATCTGGATCTCGCGTCGCTGAGCATCGCCGAGTTCTACCCCGACGGCGGGGCATCGGTGCGATTGGTGAACGACACCTCGCACTTGACTCGGCTGGCCTGATCTTTCGGAGCGTCGATGGAGGGCGCGGTTCGTATGTCCGAGAACAGAATTCGCGAGCCTGCGGCGGCGCGCTGGATTGTATTGGCATCGTTCGCATCCGCCGCTGGTGGTCTGGCAGTCGCGTTCGGGTGGCGGTACGGGGTGACGCGGACGTGGATCGATGCGGATTCACCACCGCCTGTGGCTTCGGGTGACACCGAATACTTCCGCGTGTACGACTACGTGCAATACGTGTCGGGTCCGCCGTGGTGGCCGGTTACGTGGGTCCTTCCGGTTGCCGCTCTTGTGATCGGCACCGTCGTGTCGGTCGCTATCGGATGGTTCCGTCTCGGCCGAAAGACCGGTCGGCTGACGCTTGGGGCGGCCCCACTCGTGGCGGGAAGCATCGTCGGCGCGGGGGCAGCATGGTGGGCACGGAGCCAACCTCCCGAAATCCGCGTCAGGATGGTCGCGAACCCCTATTTCGACGACCTCGGGCCGACCGGCGCTGCGCGTCTGGGCATCTACGGCGGTCCGCCGTTGTTCGACACCGTGCATGCGGGGCAGCTGTTGCCGGTGATGGGAGCGGTGATCGGTGCCACGGTGTTCTGTGTGGTGCTGGCGGTCTCGACACTCCGCGCACGACGCTTGCCCTGACTCCGCGCCGATTGTCGAGCAGGTTGGCCGACGGCCTTATCCGACAGCTGTCGGGACTCGCATGTTCGATGCACGAGCTGCATGGCATGGGTCAGATCTGCAACGCAAGCCACAGACCGGCCACGGCGCCGACAATGGTCAACGGTGTCGTGATGACGCCCAATACCGTGAATGTCCGCAGATCTGCCGGCTCGTCGTTGGCCGAAGCGACGCGTCGCCACAGCATGATTGCCAGCGACCCGACGTAGGTCAGGTTGGGTCCGAGGTTCACGCCTATCACCATGGCCAACAGCAACGCCGGGGGAGCATCAGCACCGAACGCGGCCAGCAGCAGCAGCGTCGCGGGCAGGTTGTTGACGATGTTCGACGCCACCGCCGCAATGGCTGCGGCTGCCAGCAGCGATGCGAAGGTGGTGTCCGACGGCAGAATTCGCGTCAGCCAGTCGCCGATCGGGCCGGTGGTGACGCCGAGAACGACGATGCCGAGCAGAAAGACGAAGCCGCAAAACGGTAGATCGGCACCGCGCAGAATGGCGCGAGCACTGGTGTGCCGGCCCCGGAGTGCGGGGACGGCCAATGCCACCGATCCCATCGCGGCCACCCAGAACGGTTCGACGTCGAACAGGCCTGCCACCGCGAAGCCGATGAGTGTTGTGCCGAGGATGGCCAGCGTGGTTCGCGGTGCGGGGACGTCCTCGGCGCTCTGCTGAGTCGACTTCTCCGGCGGTGCGGCGGTGCGGCTCAGATCCTTGCGGAAGAAGATCAGGAACACCGCCAACTCGATGGCCACCGCGAAAATCCACGGCAGTGCCATCAGAGCGGTGAAATGCAGGAAGGTGAGTCCGGTCGCGGCGAAGGCGAGAAGGTTGGTCAGGTTCGACACCGGCAGCAGCGTCGACGCCGAATTGGACAGGTGTGCAGTGGCGTAACTGTGCGGACGCGGCGACATCCCCAGAATTCGCGCAGCGCCGATGATGGCCGGCGTCAGCAGAACCACGGTGGCGTCGAGGCTCAGTACCGCGGTGGTCGATGCCGCTGCAGCGAACACAAGGGTGAGCAACCGGCGGGGACTGCCCTTGGATCCTCGGCGGAGCTTCGCGGCTATCCACGTGAACACTCCGAGGGCGTCCGAGAGGTGCGCCAGGATCAGGATGAACGCCAGAAAGACCACGGTCGGAGCGAGTTCGAGTACTTGCTCGCGTGCGGCGTCGAGGCTGACGAGGCCGACGAGCAGAACGACCGCCGCGGCTGGAAGTGCGGCAACGATCTCCGGGAGACCGCGCGGGCGCACGATGGCGAAGACGAGAACGGCGGCCACCAGTGCCGCGGCAAGAACGGTCACGCGAGAATCTTCACCAGTGTGCGCACGTTTCGGGTGGTGGTCGTGGCCTTGTACTTCGCTTTGGCGGTGGCTTTGCCGAACGTGCTGTCGGTGGTGTTGCCCTTGCGCACCTCCCAATAGAGCACGCTGTTCCCCTCGGCAATCCTTTCGAGTTCAGGGTCGAGTTCTTCTGCAAGAGCGGACAATTCGGTCAAATGGCTGTCATCGCTACCGAACACCACATAAGAATGCCAGCCTTCCCGTTCGGCGTCGAACGGGTAGGACTCCACTATCGCTCGAAGCGTCGGCACGTTCAGCACGACAACCCAGGCCTGATAGCCGAACGCCTGGGCGAGCGTGCTCTCCGCCTGTGCCTTGACGGCGTCGACGCGCAGCGAGGAGCCCAGCAGAACATTGCCGGTCGCCAGAACGGTGCGGACATCGGTGAAGCCGGCCGATGTCAGGGCCTCACGGAGATCGGCCATCTTGATGTTGATGCCACCGACGTTGATGCCGCGGAGCAACACGACCCACTCATTCATGGGAGGAACTGTAGTTCGGTTCCCGGCTGGCGCGGCTCGCCGAGTAGAGTGTGCAACCGCGAACGAGTTGGCCGGACGGCTGCGGCTCGGAGGACCGGCGAACGAGTGTCGTCGCGCTTCGGGCCGAGGAAAGTCCGGACTCCACAGAGCAGGGCGGTTGTTAACGGCAACCCGAGGTGACTCGCGGGACAGTGCCACAGAAAACAGACCGCCTGCGGATCGGTTCTTCGGAGTCGAACTGCAGGTCAGGGTGAAACGGTGCGGTAAGAGCGCACCAGCATCCCAGGTGACTGGGATGGCTAGGTAAACCCCGCCCGGAGCAAGGTCGAAGGCTGCATCGCGCAAGGGGTGCAGCTGCGCAGGTGCTCGAGGGCTGCTCGCCCGAGCCTGCGGGTGGACTGCTCGAGGTACCCGGCAACGGTGTGCCCAGATGGATGGTCGTCGACGTCGGACCTGCGAGAGCAGGAACGGCAGACAGGATCCGGCTTACAGGCCGACTCGTTCGCACTCACCATTTCTCCCGCAGTTCGCCTGCGGCGTCGCTCCATGGGGCACACTGGAAGTCATGACCGACGACGACACCTCCTGGTACTACGACATCAGCACCAAGCAGGTCGTACAGGGCAAGCAGACCAACGCCCTCGACCGCATGGGCCCGTATCCGGACAAGGCCACCGCGGAGCAGGCGCTGAAGATCGCCGCGGCGCGCAACAAGGCCGCAGATTCCGACGACGACTGGAACAACTGACGGTGCTGCTCACCCGGCTGAGGGCCCCGGGCTTCGACTTCGAGACCATCAGATCCGAGTTCGCACTGACCGAAGCGTTCGACGCCGACGTGATGCGCGAGGCCATCGAAGCCCGAGACCTGCACGCCGACAGCAGAATCGACCGCACCGACATCCCGTTCGTCACCATCGACCCACCCGGCTCGAAGGACCTCGACCAAGCCGTACACATCGAGAAGACGTCGAACGGCTTGGTGGTGCACTACGCGATCGCCGACGTGGGCGCACTGGTGACGCCCGGTGGAGCTCTCGACACCGAAACCCGTCGGCGCGGCCAGACGTTCTACCTCCCCGACGGATCCGTGCCGTTGCATCCACGAGAGCTGTCGGAAGGTTCGGGCAGCCTGCTGGAGGGGCAGACTCGCTGCGCCGCGCTGTGGACCATCGAACTCGACGACGTCGGCGAGGCGGCCGCGTGGACCGTCACCCGCGCCCTGGTGCGCTCTGTTGCACGGCTCGACTACGCCGCGGTGCAGGCCGACGTCGACGCAGGCACACCGCACCCCTCCATCGCGGCACTGCCGGAATTCGGGGCACAGCGCGCGGCCGCAGCCAGACGACGCGGGGCAATCGACATCACACTGCCCGAGCAGGAAGTGACGCCGCACGGAAAAGGGTGGCGCATCGATCTGCAGCCCCGCACGGCAGTGGACGGGTGGAACGCCGAGGTGTCGCTCTTGACGGGGATGTGCGCCGCCAGAATCATGCTCGACGCCGGCATCGGCCTCGTCCGTACACTCCCACCCGCGCCCGCCGAGGCCGTGGAGACGTTGAAGAAGACCGCAACCGCGCTCGGAATCGATTGGCCGGCAGGGGCGTCGGCCGGCGCAGTGCTGGCCGGTTTGCCTACCGGTGAGCCGTCGACACTGGCGATGATGACCCAGGCGACCGGTTTGCTGCGTGGTGCGGACTATCGCGCATTCGATCGCACCACCAACCCTGCCGACAGCGACGAATCGGTGGAACATTCTGGAATCGGTGCCCCGTACGCCCACGTGACGGCACCACTGCGGCGGCTGTCCGATCGCTTCGCCACCGAGGTCTGCCTGGCGGTCGTCGCCGGAACGCCGATACCGGACTGGGCCGCGCAGGCATTGCCGGAGCTGCCTGCAATCATGCGCGGATCGGATTCCGCGGCATCGAAAGTGGACCGCGCCTGCATCGACCTCACCGAAGCGCACGTACTCAAAGACCGAGTGGGCGAGCAATTCTCAGCGGTCGTACTGCGCGGTGCCGAGGGCAAGCGGGATGCCGAGGTGTTGGTGTCCGAACCGATCGTCCTCGGCAAGTGCGACGGGGAACCGCCCGCGGGGGAGTCGGTGAAGGTCCGGTTGACCCGGGCCGACACCGACTCGCGCGCAGTACGATTCGACTACTCGGCGGTCACGGCCTGAAACGATCCGTCGCCTCCACGAGGTGATGCACGATGCCGGGCTCGGCCGCAGAATGACCGGCATCGTCGACGATCACCAGATCTGCTGAGGGCCAGGCCTTGTGCAGTGCCCACGCGCTCGTTGCCGGGCACACGACGTCGTAGCGGCCCTGCACGATGACACCGGGAATGCCGTCGAGCAGGTGGGCGTCGCGCAGCAGTTGATTCTCTTCGAGAAAGCAGTTGTTCCGGAAGTAGTGGTTCTCGATACCAGCGAACGCCAGTGCGAACCGTGCATTCGAATTGGACTGCACTGCATCCGGTTTGGGCAGCAGGTAACTCGTCGCTGCCTCCCAGGTGGACCATGCCACCGCAGCTCGCGTCGCGGCTTCGTGGTCCTCGGACATCAGCTGCCGGTGATACGCCTCGACGAGACTGCCGTCGCGCTCGTCCTCCGGAATGGGTTCGAGAAATTTCTCCCACAGGTCGGGGAAGATGTGGCCTGCCCCGCCGCCGTAGTACCAGTCGATCTCCGACGGCCGCACCAGAAAGATTCCCCGTAGTACGAGCCCACGCACACGATCACGGTGCGACTGCGCATACGCCAGGGACAGCGTCGAGCCCCACGAACCGCCGAACACCAACCACGTGTCGATACCCAGGTGCTCGCGGAGCTTCTCCATGTCCGAGATCAACCGGTCGGTGGTGTTGACCGACAGATCGGCACCGTCGGCAATGTGCGGGGTCGACTGCCCGCAGCCGCGCTGATCGAACAACACGATTCGATAGGCCTGCGGGTCGCAATACCTGCGCTGCAACGGATTGGTGGCACCGCCCGGACCGCCGTGCACGAACACTACCGGCGCACCGTCGGGATTGCCGGAGACCTCCCAGTAGATCTGTTGGCCGTCGCCGACATCGAGGTGGCCGGTCTCCGCCGGATCGATTTCGGGGTAGAGGGTCCGCATCTCAGAAGCCCACCAGACCGGACGCGAGGTCCGGAATGTCGAGCGATCGGATGGCCTCGTCTCGTACGTCCGAACAAGTTTCCGTCGTGATGTCATCGATGATCGCTCGGTCCTGCACCACCTGAAGATTGATGACGCCGCTCTGCGCCGCCCAGGTCTGCACGAGAATGTTGAGCCCGCCGCGACCAAGGGTGGGCCCTTGGACGCGCCAATTGGACAGCTGCGCTTCGAGATCGGTGCACAGCTGCTGCTTCTGCGCGTCGGTGATCGCTGCGCCCGCAGGCGGTGCGGTGACCGTCGGGGTCGGTGCGACCGTCGTGGTGGACGACGAACCGGTGTTGGTGGTGTCGGTGCTGCATGCAGTCGCTACGACGAGAAGCGCAGCCGCGCCTGCCAATGCGACTGCGCTTCTTCCTGCAATGGACGTCGTACCCCGTCTGATTGTCATGGCCCCGAGTGTGCCACCCGAACTCCGGCGAGGCGAGAACGATCAGTAGCTGTGTTCGGGCCCGGGGAAGACTCCCGATCGCACCTCGGACATGTACGTCGTTGCCGCGGTCCGCAGTGAATCGCCGACGTCGGCGAACTTCTTCACGAACTTCGCGGTCTTGCCATTGGTGTATCCGGCCATGTCCTGCCACACCAGTACCTGCGCGTCGCATTCGTTGCCCGCGCCGATACCGACCGTCGGAATGGTCAGCTTGCGGGTCACCTGGCCGGCGATGTCGGCGGGAACCATCTCCATGACGACGGCGAATGCTCCCGCCTCCTGGACTGCGATGGCGTCGGCCACGAGCTGCTCGGACGCATCTCCGCGACCCTGGACGCGGAAACCGCCGAGGGTGTTGACGCTCTGCGGGGTGAAGCCGACGTGGGCCATCACCGGGATGCCCGCGGCGGTGATCGCAGCGATCTGGGCGGCCACGCGCTCGCCGCCTTCGAGCTTGACTGCGCCTGCGAGCCCTTCCTTCATGAACCGAACTGCGGTCTCGAGGGCCTGCTGCGGCGAAGCCTCGTACGTGCCGAAGGGCAGATCTGCCACGACGAGGGCGTGCGGTGCGCCGCGGACCACTCCGCGAACCAACGGAAGAAGCTCGTCCACGGTGATCGGCACGGTGGTGTCGTAGCCGTAGACGACGTTTGCCGCCGAATCGCCGACGAGGAGAACAGGTACGCCGGCTTCCTCGAAGATGCGGGCGCTGGAGTAGTCGTATGCGGTGAGCATTCCCCAGCGCTCACCGTCGGCCTTCATCTGCAGAAGGTGGTGGGTGCGGGTCTTGCGGGTCAACGCGGTGGAGGGTGCTTCCTGGGCAGATCCGCCGTACACAGCAGTTTCGGACATCTTTGTCCCTTTCTGGTCCTCGAGGCCCGCTCGGCGGGTCCCCGGGATGGGGTGTGATGACGTGGGCAAGTCTGCCACTGCCCGCGAACTGCCGGGCAGCTACCGGCAGTGCAGTTCGTCACACCTCGTCGACCGTCGCGTGGTCCCGCCAGCCGTTGGTGATCGGCATGCGGCGATCGCGACCGAAGGCACGAGAGGTGACTTTGGTGCCGATCGGGTACTGGCGCCGCTTGTATTCCGACGCATCGACCTTGCGCAGAATGTCCGCGACCAACGCCGCGTCGAACCCGGCCGCCACGATGTCCGCGAACCCTTGGTCGTGGTCGACGTAGCGAAACACGATGGCGTCCAGTTCGTCGTAGTCGGGCAACGAGTCGGTATCGAGCTGGCCCGGCCGGAGCTCGGCGGACGGCGGCTTGTCGATGCTCGACTCGGGTATCGGCGGGATGTCACCACGGTCGGCAGCGGACTTGTTTCGCCACCGCGCCAGATCCCACACGAGCGACTTCGGCACGTCCTTGATCGGAGCGAAGCCGCCGACGGCATCCCCGTAGATCGTCGAATAGCCCACGGCAAGCTCGGATTTGTTACCGGTGGCCAGCACCAGATGGCCGAAGCTGTTCGACAGTGCCATCAACACCATGCCCCGGCAGCGGGCCTGAATGTTCTCCTCGGCCAAGCCGGTCAGATGCAGCTGGTCGACGTAGCAGGCCACCATGTTCGCAATGGGCTCGACGCGGAAATGGATACCGGTGCGCGACGCGAAATCCTCTGCG
>NZ_LVCU01000433.1:0-299 GCF_001647185.1 Rhodococcus sp. EPR-147 | reverse complement strand
ACCACCGCAGAATCTATCCCGCCGGACAATCCGAGAGCCACCGAACGAAAACCGTTCTTGTGCACATAGTCTCGTAGTCCGGTCACCAGTGCGCCCCACACTTGTTCCTCGGTGCTCGCTATCTCTGCGAGGTACGGCTCGGCTCGCTGCCAGCCGGTGATCGCGACGTCGGGCAGCGGTATCCGGTCGATGCTCCAGCCGGGTACCGCCGCGGCGTCCGGACCCGGATCGGCGGGCGCATCGACGTCGACGATCAACAGATGCTCGACGAACTGCGGGGAGCGGCCCCAGGTGGAACC
>NZ_LVCU01000432.1:0-1791 GCF_001647185.1 Rhodococcus sp. EPR-147 | reverse complement strand
TCTCGGTGGCTCGGCGCGCGGCGATGGAGCGGCGCACCTCGTCCTTTCCTTGCTCGAAAGGGCTGGCGTTGAGGCAGAGCAACATGTCGACTCCGGCTGCCCCGTAGGCCGGCACCGGCCCGCCCGGCTGCCAGATGTCCTCGCAGACAACGACACCGAGCCGCAGGCCGTTCACCGTCGTGATGCTCAGGCCGGATCCCGGAGCGAAGTAGCGGGCCTCGTCGAACACCCGGTAGGTGGGGAGCGAGTGCTTGTCGTATCGAGTGGCAACCCGTCCATCGGTGATCACTGCCGCGCTGTTCCGCGAGCCCTCGGCGTCGCGATCGAGGTAACCGACCACCACGATGCGGTCGCCGCACCCGGCACTGTCCAAGGCGGCAGCCAGCTCGGTGAGGGCGCGAGCCGATGCGGCGGCGAACGACGGTCGCAGAGCCAGATCCTCGACGGGGTATCCGGTCAGCGCCATCTCCGGGAACACCACCACGTTGGCACCGTCGTGGGCCGCGCGGACCGTCCACTCGACGATGGCTGCGGAGTTCGCCGCAAGATCGCCTACGACGGAGTTGATCTGGGCGAGGGCGAGTCGAAGTGCCTGCACTGCGCCCACGCTAGTGCTCGCACGACGTCCCCGCCGGGCAGCGAGAGCGGCGCGCTCGAAAGACCTGGCACGATCGTGTCCATGAGAACGCGCACCAGGAAGTCGGCCGTGGCGATGTCGGCCGTGGCCGTGGTGCTCGCAGGCTGCTCCGGCCCCGAGCCCACCGCCACACCGGAGAACTCCGCGGTGCCCGACGCCTCGTCGCCGGCATCGGTCGCCGGCCCGATTCCCTCGGGGCTCGAGGCGTTCTACACGCAGACGCTGGAGTGGGAGTCCTGCGACAGCTACAACACCGACGGCAGTGAACTGGGAAGAGCCGTCGAGTGCGCGATGGTGACTGTGCCGTTGGATTATGCAGACCCCGAGGGCAAGACGATCGAGGTCGCCATCTCGCGGACGAAGGCGACGGGCGAGAAGATCGGGTCGGTACTGATGAACCCGGGCGGGCCCGGCTCGTCGGGGCTCTACCTCGCCGGGCAGGCGGAAGGCACTGCCGTCGCCGATCGCTTCGATCGGATCGGCTTCGACCCACGCGGGATCGGAGCATCCGAACCGGAGGTGCGATGCCTGACGTCGGATGAGGTCGACGAGGAACGTCGCGAACCCGATGTGGACGTCAGCCCCGAGGGCATCGCGGCGACCGAGGCCGAACATCGGGACTACGCCGCGCAGTGCGTCGAGCGCACCGGGGCGGACGTGCTCGAACACGTCGGCACCAGGGAAGTGGTGCGCGACATGGACGTCATCCGTGCGGTACTCGGCGACGAGAAGCTGACCTACATCGGTTACTCCTACGGCACCCGGATCGGGACCGCGTACGCCGAGGAGTTCCCGTCGAACGTGCGCGCGATGGTGCTCGACGGAGCGCTCGATCCGGACCAGTCACCCGTCGACGAGGCCGTCGCGCAGGGCGCGGCGTTCCAGACCGCTTTCGATCAGTTCGCCGCCGACTGCGCACAGACCGACACCTGCCCGCTCGGAACCGATCCGGCCCAGGCCGTCGAGCAGTTCCGATCGCTGGTCGACCCGCTGATCGACCAGCCGGCCGAGACGACCGACCCTCGTGGTCTCAGCTACGACGATGCGATCACCGGTGCCCAGCAGGCTCTGTACTCGCAGCAGCTGTGGCGTCTGCTGCGGGCCGGATTGAACGAACTGCGCGACGGCAGGGGCGACACCCTGCTTCGGCTCGC
>NZ_LVCU01000431.1:0-2395 GCF_001647185.1 Rhodococcus sp. EPR-147 | reverse complement strand
GACCACCGATCGCGCCGAGGCCGACGCGGCGGACGTCAGGTTCCGCGCCGCCGCGCCGTATCTGGACGACGGCCGGGCGACGGGCAACGCGCCGCTCGACCTGTGCGCCTTCTGGCCGGTGCCGAACACGAGCGAACCGCACATCGTCGACGTCGAGGGACTGCCGAACCTGGTGGTGGTCTCGACGACCGACGATCCGGCCACTCCCTACCAGGCAGGTGTGGAGTTGGCCGCTCAGCTGCGCGGCGATCTGGTGACCTACGAGGGCACCCAGCACACGGTCGCCTTCTCGGGCGTCGAGTGCATCGACGATCCGTTGGTGAACTATCTTGTCGATCTGGTTCCGCCGGGGGACGGATTGCGGTGCTGACGTGCTACCTCACCACCTGGAAAGTCTGCTGAGAGTTTCACGAAGTGAGACCGAATTCACGATGTAACACAGATTTAACTCCGTTTGCTTACTCTCGCGTTCATGGATCGTCAAAAGGAATTCGTGCTCCGGACCCTCGAAGAGCGCGACATTCGTTTCGTCCGCCTCTGGTTCACCGACGTCCTCGGGTACCTCAAGTCGGTGGCCATCGCCCCCGCCGAGCTCGAAGGGGCTTTCGACGAGGGAATCGGTTTCGACGGTAGCGCCATCGAAGGATTCGCTCGCGTGTCCGAGGCCGACACCGTGGCCAAGCCCGATCCGTCGACGTTCCAGATTCTGCCGTGGTCCACCAGCAAGGGCCACCAGCACTCGGCGCGGATGTTCTGCGACATCGCCATGCCCGACGGCTCGCCGTCCTGGGCCGACTCGCGCCACGTGCTGCGTCGCCAGTTGAGCAAGGCCGCGGACCTCGGGTTCAGCTGCTACG
This sequence comes from Rhodococcus sp. EPR-147, assembly GCF_001647185.1. Lineage (NCBI taxonomy): Bacteria > Bacillati > Actinomycetota > Actinomycetes > Mycobacteriales > Nocardiaceae > Rhodococcus > Rhodococcus sp. EPR-147. The sequence goes on along the minus strand of NZ_LVCU01000431.1, from coordinate 1,538 downwards.
TGCACCCCGAGATCGAATTCTTCCTGCTCAAGGACGCCCCGCAGGACGGCTCACCGCCGACCCCGGCCGACAACGGCGGTTACTTCGACCAGGCCGTCCACGACTCGGCTCCGAACTTCCGCAGGCACGCCATCGACGCGCTCGAGTCGATGGGAATCTCGGTCGAGTTCAGCCACCACGAGGCCGCACCCGGCCAGCAGGAGATCGACCTCCGCTACGCCGACGCACTGTCGATGGCCGACAACATCATGACCTTCCGCTACGTGGTCAAGGAGGTTGCCATCGAAGAGGGTGTGCGCGCGACGTTCATGCCCAAGCCGTTCAGCGACCAGGCCGGCTCGGCGATGCACACGCACATGAGCCTGTTCGAGGGCGATGCCAACGCGTTCCACAACCCGGACGATCCGATGCAGCTCTCGGAGACCGGCAAGTCGTTCATCGCCGGCATCCTCGAACACGCCAACGAGATCAGCGCCGTGACCAACCAGTGGGTCAACTCCTACAAGCGACTCGTGCGCGGCGGCGAAGCACCGACCGCTGCATCCTGGGGACCGGCGAACCGCTCGGCACTGATCCGCGTGCCGATGTACACCCCGAACAAGGCATCCTCGCGGCGCGTCGAGATCCGTAGCCCGGACTCGGCCTGCAACCCGTACCTGGCATTCGCGGTGCTGCTCGCGGCCGGTCTTCGCGGAATCGAGAAGGGCTACACCCTGCCGCCCGAGGCCGAGGAAGACGTGTGGGCGTTGACCTCCGCCGAGCGTCGCGCCATGGGGTACAAGGAGCTACCGGGCAACCTCGATCAGGCCTTGAACGCGATGGAAGGCTCCGAACTGGTCGCCGAAGCACTGGGCGAGCACGTCTTCGACTTCTTCCTCCGCAACAAGCGTCGCGAGTGGGAGGAATACCGCAGTCACGTCACGCCGTACGAGCTGAAGGCCTACCTGGGTCTTTAACAGCACGGCGTCGTCATGGGCTACGTTCTACTCGATCCTTCAATGGTAGTTCCGATGCCGACGCGAGCACCCTCGCGCCGCTGCGTACTGACGACGAGGTAATTCTGTGGCACCCCGAGGTGGATTGTAGATGGTGCGTCCTCCGACCTCCAGATCCGTCGTTCCCGGACCGGGCCGTCTCGGCCTCGTCGAAGAAACTGCGCCGTCCGACCTGCGCACCCTCGGCTGGACGGGGGAGGAAAGCCTCGAGCTGCTGTGGTCGCTCTCCCGTGCGCCCAACGCGGACCTCGCACTGCGGACGCTGGTGCGGATGTACGAATTGCTCGGTGCCGGGTGGGCCGAGTTCGACTCGGCACTGCGCACCGACAAGGGCTTCCGCGGGCGTCTGCTCGGTCTCGTCGGCGCTTCGAGTGCGCTCGCCGATCACCTGGTTGCCGACGACAGCACCTGGCGTCTGCTGCTGACCAAGGAAGGTCAGAGCAGCGGAGTCTCGGCGAAGATCGAGCTCCCCACCAAAGCCACCCTGGTCGCGGAACTGCTCGAGGCCGTGGGGGCCGAGCCCGAGACCGGCCCCAACGCCGC
>NZ_LVCU01000430.1:0-902 GCF_001647185.1 Rhodococcus sp. EPR-147 | reverse complement strand
GGCATACGACCTCGCCGCGACCGTCGAGAACGAACCCGTCCTGCCGTACACGGTGGTCGGGTCGCAACTGTCCGACATGGCCGACGCTGCGCTCACCGCTGCACTGGCGGTGGCGGTGGCCACCGTGTGCCCGGACGCTCCGTGTCCGACGCGTCTGGCCGTCGTCGCGATGGGCAAATGCGGTGCGCGCGAACTCAATTACGTCTCCGACGTCGATGTCGTGTTCGTCGCCGAGCCCGCCGACTCGCAGGCGAGCCGCATCGCCGGTGAGATGATGCGCATCGGATCCTCGGCGTTCTTCGAGGTGGACGCGGCGCTGCGGCCGGAGGGCAAACGCGGCGAGCTGGTCCGCACCTTGGATTCGCACGTTGCCTACTACAAGCGCTGGGCCAAGACCTGGGAGTTCCAGGCTCTGCTCAAAGCCCGCCCGATGACCGGCGACATCGCGCTCGGCAACGATTACGTCGACGCGGTCAACCCGATGGTGTGGTTGGCCAGCCAGCGCGAGGACTTCGTGCCCGAGGTGCGCGCGATGCGGCGTCGCGTCGAGGAAATGGTGCCGCCGGAGCTCCGCGAGCGCGAGATCAAACTCGGACGCGGCAGCCTGCGGGACGTCGAATTCGCCGTCCAGCTCCTGCAATTGGTGCACGGTCGAACCGACGAGTCGCTGCGCGTTCTCGGCACGACCGATGCACTGACCGCACTCACCGAGGGCGGCTACGTGGGCCGCGACGATGCCGCGAACCTGACGGCCTCCTACGAGTTTCTCCGGCTGATCGAGCACCGCCTGCAGATGCAGCGAATGCGTCGCACACACACCCTGCCTCCTCAGGACGACGAGGAAGCCCTGCGGTGGCTGGCCCGTTCGGCGCACATGCGACCCGACGGCAACCGCGACGCCC
>NZ_LVCU01000429.1:0-7925 GCF_001647185.1 Rhodococcus sp. EPR-147 | reverse complement strand
CGGTGGTCAAGTTCGACTCCGAGACGGTGCGTCTGACGCCCGACGCCGCGACGCGTCAGCTCGCTGCGCTCGGCTACGCGACACCGCAGAATGCGTTGGGCCATCTGCGTGCGCTCGTCGGCTCCGGCACCCGGCGCGGTCAGATTCAGGCCGTGCTGCTTCCGACGCTGCTCGAATGGCTTGCCGATACCCCCGACCCCGACGCCGGACTGCTCAACTACCGCAGGCTGTCCGAATCGGCGGGGGAGCAGACGTGGTTCCTGCGCGTGCTGCGCGACGAAGGCGCAGTGGCACAGCGCCTGATGATCGTGCTCGGCTCCTCGGCCTATGTCCCGGACCTGCTGATCAAGGCCCCCGAGGTCATTCGGTTGTTCGCCGACGGACCCACCGGCCCGCGGCTGCTGGACGCCGAACCCGAAGAGACCTACCGTGCGATCCTGGCATCCTCGGCGCGCTACGAGGACCCGGTTCGAGCCATCAACGCAGCCAGGGCACTTCGACGGCACGAGCTCGCAAGGGTGGCGTCGGCCGACATCCTCGGCATGCTGGACGTCCCTCAGGTGTGCCGGGCCTTGTCCTCGGTCTGGGCCGCCGTCATCAACGCCGCCCTCGCAGCAGCCGTACGCGCCAGCGAGAAGGAACGCGGGGAACCGGCACCGGCAACGCTGGCCGTCATCGGTATGGGTCGCCTCGGCGGCGGTGAGCTCGGCTACGGCAGCGACGCCGACGTGCTGTTCGTCTGCGATCCGGTCGACGGAGTCGACGAGACCGTTGCGGTCAAGTGGGCCAACACCATTGCCGACCGTATCCGGAAGCTGCTCGGTGCGCCCAGCACAGACCCACCCCTCGAGGTCGACACGGGTCTGCGGCCCGAAGGCCGCAACGGCCCGGTGGTGCGCACCCTGGCGTCCTACGCCGCGTACTACTCGCAGTGGGCACAGGCCTGGGAAGTGCAGGCGCTGCTGCGCGCACATCAGGTCGCCGGAGACCAGGATCTCGGAATCCGATTCCTGCTCATGGCCGACAAGGTGCGCTACCCCGAGGGCGGCGTGTCCGCCGACGCGGTCCGCGAAATTCGACGCATCAAGGCGCGCATCGACTCCGAGCGTCTGCCCAAGGGGGCCGACCCCGCCACCCACACCAAGCTCGGACGTGGCGGACTGGCAGACATCGAGTGGACCGTTCAGCTCATTCAGCTCAGGTACGCGCACAAAGTCCTGACGCTGCACAACACCTCGACCCTGCAGTCACTCGACGCCATCGGTGCGGCCGAGCTGATGAGCGAAACCGACGTCGAATTGCTCAGGGAGGCATGGATCCTGGCGACGAAGGCGCGCAACGCACTGGTACTGGTCCGCGGTAAGCCGACCGATCAGCTGCCGGCACCGGGAGCTGTGCTCTCCGCAGTCGCACAGGTGGCGGGCTGGGAGAACGGCGACGCCGGAGCGTTCCTCGACAATTACCTGCGCGTGACGCGTCGGGCAAAGGCAGTGGTGGAGCGGACCTTCGGCGGGAACTAGTCCCGTCTGTCTCTAATCACTGCCGACGGTGACGAACCCCTGCTGAACCATCCAGTCCCGTGCGACGTCCGCAGGCTCGCGCCCGTCGATGTCGACCTGCTTGTTCAGCTCGGAAATGGCCTCGTTGGTCAACGCGGCCGAGATCGGCGCGGTCACCTCGGCGATCTCGGGGTACTGATCGGCGACCTCCTGGCGGATGATGACGGTCGCGTTGTACCGCGGGAAGAACGACTTGTCGTCCTCGACGACCGTCAGATTCAGGCCCTTGATGCGTCCGTCGGTGGTGAACACCTCACCGAACCTGCACTGCGCGCCCTCGGCCGTGGCCTGGTAGATGACGCCGGTCTGCAGAATCTGCACCGGCAACGTGCTCGCGTCGAACCCGTACGTGGCGGCAAGCCCGGGCAATCCGTCCTGGCGACTGTTGAATTCGGTCTCCACACACAGTGCGCCTGCGGCGGGGTCGCGGTTCACCAGAGCGGCGTAGTCGGACAGGGTGCGCACCCCGGTCTCCTGTGCAACCTGCTGATTCATGGCCAACGCATACGTGTTGTCCATCGGTGCCGGGTTGACCCAGTCGATGCCGTTGGCCTTGTCCGCGTCGCGCACGGCCTCGAACTGCTCGGTGGCGTCGGGAATGGGGGTTTCGTTGCCCAGGAAGTTGATCCATCCGGTACCGGTGTACTCGTATGCGACGTCCACCTGACCGCTCTGCATGGCCAGACGCACACTTTGCGATCCGGCGATGTTGGTCAGATCCCGTACGTCGGCTCCGGCCGCGCTCAACGCGAATTCGAGGATGTAGCCGAGGATGATCTGCTCGGTGAAGTCCTTGGAACCGACGGTGAACTGGGCACCTTCGAGGCCGGGGAGCGGGGTGATGCTTCCCGGCTCGACCGACAACGGCATGGCACCGCCGGATTGCAATCCGCATCCCGAGAGCGCCAGGGTTGCCGCGGCGCACAGGGCCGCGAGTCGTCGAGTTGTGCGCCGCATCAGCGGAGTCCTTTCGGTCCGAGGAATGCCTCGGCGAGTGCGCCCAGCCAGTCGACCAGCAGCGCGAGAGCAACAGCAAGAACTGCTCCCACCACCAGAATGATCGGCTGGTTGAGCTTGTAGCCGGTATCGATCAACACGCCCAAACCGCCCGCTCCGACGAGGAAACTCAGGGTCGCGGTGCCCACAGCCAGCACCAGCGAGGTCCGTAGACCGGCGAGGATGAACGGAACCGCGAGGGGAAACTCGATGCGCCGCAGGATGCCCATGTTCGACATGCCCTGTCCGCGTGCGGCATCGATGTAGTTCGGGTCCACCGTCTGGAAGCCCAGCATGGTGTTCCGCAGAACCGGGAGCAGCGAGTAGAACGCGATGGGCAGAACGCCCGCAGTGAATCCGGTCCATCCGGTGGCCAGGAACAACAGAACGAGCAGTCCGACGGCCGGCGCTGCCTGACCGATGTTGGCGATACCGATGAACAACGGAGCCAGCTTCCGATACCCGGGCCGCGTCAGCAGAATTCCGAGCGGCACCGCGATGGCGAGAACGAGTGCCGTCACGACGAACGTGATCGCCACGTGCTCGCGGACGGCGGTGGTGATGCTGCCGGCGTTGAGGGTGCCCGACTGGGTGGCGGTCAGGTCCCGGCTGAACGTGTAGACCAAGAGCACCGCCACTATGACGAGGATGACCACGGGCTGGATGAGTAGCCGGAGTCGCTCGGCCCGCTTGGCGGCGCGCGCGGTGTCCTTCGTGGTTTCGCCGGCGTCGGCGAGTGTGGTCACGACGGCGTCCCGACGTCGCTGCGCGCCTCGTCGTGATCGTTGGCGTGCTGAGACCGTAGGGATTTGATGGTGTCGATCAACACGTCGATCGTCACGGTGCCGACGTACTCGCCGCGGTTGCCGGTCACGGTGGCCGTCGCATTGCCCTCGGAGAGAAGAGCTTCCAGTGCGTCCTGAAGGGTGGACTGCGTCGAGACCATCTCGCCCATCGGCACACCGACGTCGCGCAGGCTGCCGACCCCCACGAGGTGGCGGCGATCGGTCCAGCGAAGCGGCCGCTTGCGCGCGTCGAGGATGATTCCCCACGCCTCCGGATCGGAGCCGAGAGCGGTGTTCATCGTCTCCACCGAATCGTCCTCGCCGAAGACGGGAACGTCGGACAGTTCGATGTCGCGTACGCGCATCAGGGTCAGCTGCTTCAACGCGGCCCCGGCCCCGACGAATCCGGCGACGGTGTCGTCGGCGGGGTTGGCGAGAACGGCCTCGGGGGTGTCGTACTGGAGAATCGTCGATTGGTTTCCGAGCACCGCGATTCGATCGCCGAGCTTGACGGCCTCGTCGAAATCGTGGGTCACGAACACGATGGTCTTGCCCAGTTCCGCCTGCAGCCGCATCAACTCGTCCTGCAACAGTCCTCGCGTGATCGGATCGACCGCGCCGAAGGGCTCGTCCATCAACAGCACCGGGGGATCGGCGGTGAGAGCGCGGGCGACACCGACACGCTGCTGCTGGCCACCGGAGAGCTGACGCGGATAGCGCTGGCGGTACACGGCAGGGTCGAGCCCGACGAGATCGAGCATCTCGTCGGTGCGATCGTCGATGCGTTTCTTGTTCCATCCGATGAGCCCGGGCACCATGCCGACGTTCTGCGCGATCGTCATGTGCGGGAACAGACCCGCCTGCTGGATGGAATAGCCGATGGTGCGACGCAACTCGTTGGGGTCGATCGAGAGCGCATCCTTTCCACCGATCGTGATGCGGCCCGACGTCGGTTCGATGAGCCGATTGATCATGCGCATCGTCGTCGTCTTGCCGCAGCCCGAGGGCCCGACCAGAACGACGACCTCGCCGGCAGGAATCGTCATGGACACGTTGTCCACCGCGGCGAGCTTCTGCCCCGGGTAGCTCTTGGTCACGTTCTCGAGCACGATTTCCGCGCCGGAGACGTTGGATGTACGGGTCGAGTCACTCACGGATACCCCTCGAGGTGGTCAGTTTGCCGATCAACACGTAGATCCCGTCCAGGATCAACGCCAGCAGGACGATCAGGACAGTGCCGGTGAGGGCCTGCGGTAGGGCTGTGGGGCTTCCTACGCGAGCGAGCCCGGAGAACAACAGGTTGCCCAGGCCAGGGCCTTTCGCGTACGCAGCGATGGCCAGGATGCCCATGGCCATCTGTGTGCTGATCCGCATCCCGGTCAGAATCGACGGCCAGGCGAGAGGGATTTCGATGCGTCGCAGCACCAGCGTGCGACTCATTCCGATACCGCGGGCGGCGTCGGCGACAGCCGGATCGACTGCAGCGAGACCCACCACGGTGTTGCGAATGATCGGCAGCAGCGAATACAGAACCAACGCGGTCACCGTCGGCCGAACGCCCAATCCCATGATGGGGATGAGAACTCCCAGCAGCGCGAACGAGGGGATCGTCAGGATCGTGCTCGCGAGAGCCGTCGCGATCGCCGACCCAGCGGGGCTGCGGTAGACCAGAACACCGATCGCGACACCGATGACGGTGGCGATGACGACGCACTGAACGACGGCCGAGACGTGCAAATAGGAGTCGATCGCCAACTGCCTTCGCCGTCCGACGATGAATTCCCACAGTGCATCCATGCAGTTGCGTCCTCTGTTCGCCCGTAGCGGATAAATACCTTTACCCCGCGTACCGACAATCAAACGCCGACCGGTCTGAATTCTTCGTCGATTGCCGTAAGCGTTGCCGATCGGTTACTGCCCGGGAACGCAACAACGCCCGGCCGAAAGGATTCGGCCGGGCGTTGTCAGCGTGAAATCAGACGATCACACGTCGTAGTACAGCGAGAACTCGTACGGGTGCGGACGCAGGTTCACCGGAGCGATTTCCTGCTCGCGCTTGAGCGAGATCCAGGTCTCGATCAGGTCGGTGGTGAAGACGCCACCCTCGGTGAGGTAGTCGTGATCGGCCTCGAGCCGGTCGATCACGGCATTCAGCGAGGTAGGTGCCTGAGGAATGTTCTTGGCTTCCTCGGGCGGCAACTCGTAGAGATCCTTGTCGACCGGAGCCATCGGCTCGATCTTGTTCTTGATTCCGTCCAGACCCGCCATCATCTGAGCGGCGAAGTTCAGGTACGGGTTACCCGAGGAGTCCGGCGCACGGAACTCGAGGCGCTTGGCCTTCGGGTTGTTGCCGGTGATCGGGATACGCACAGCAGCGGAGCGGTTGCGCTGGCTGTAGACCAGGTTGATGGGGGCCTCGTAGCCCGGCACCAGACGGTGGTACGAGTTGATCGTCGGGTTGGTGAACGCCAGCAGCGACGGCGCGTGGTGCAGGATGCCGCCGATGTAGTGGCGAGCGAGATCCGACAGTCCGGCGTATCCGGCCTCGTCGTGGAAGAGAGGCTTGCCGTCCTTCCACAGGGACTGGTGCACGTGCATGCCCGAGCCGTTGTCGCCGAACAGCGGCTTCGGCATGAACGTCGCCGACTTGCCGTTCTGCCATGCGGTGTTCTTGACGATGTACTTGAACAGCTGCAGGTCGTCCGCTGCGCGAAGCAGCGTGTTGAACTTGTAGTTGATCTCCTGCTGGCCGCCGGTGCCGACCTCGTGGTGCGCACGCTCGAGCTCGAAGCCAGCGTTCTGCAGGTTGGTCGAGATCTGGTCGCGCAGGTCGACGTAGTGGTCGTACGGAGCGACGGGGAAGTAGCCACCCTTGAAACGCACCTTGTAACCGAGGTTCGGGCTGCCGTCGGCCTCGGTCTCGGCTCCGGTGTTCCACCAACCCGAGGACGAGTCGACCTCGTAGAACGCGCCGTTCGCCTGCGAATCGAAGCGCACGGAGTCGAAGATGTAGAACTCGGCCTCGGCACCGAAGTAAGCGGTGTCGGCGATGCCGGTGCTCGCCAAGTACTCCTCGGCCTTGCGTGCGACGTTGCGCGGGTCGCGGCTGTAGGCCTCACGCGTGAACGGGTCGTGAACGAAGAAGTCGATGTTCAGCGTCTTCGCATTGCGGAAGGGATCGACCTGAGCGGTGGCGTAGTCCGGAAGCAGAATCATGTCGGACTCGTGAATGGACTGGAAGCCGCGGACGGACGAGCCGTCGAACGCGAGGCCGTCTTCCAGTGTGTCTGCCGTGAACGCCTTGGCGGCGATCGAGAAGTGCTGCTGTGCACCCGGCAAATCCGTGAACCGGATGTCGACGTATTCGATTCCTTCATCTGCGATGAACTTGATGACCTCTTGGGCCGTGGAAAACGCCACGCTTTTGCTCCTTTGTTGAGTCCGTCGACCTGACGGTATGGACTTGGTGTTGCCCGCCCGTCAAGCGCGTGTTTCGCCCGTGTTACACGTCCTGGCTCACGACTGGCACGGACAACAGTACGTCCAGGTGTTTTCCCGTGTGCCCGACCGCGCCTATCCTTGGAATCATGGCACGAATGACAGGGTCCTGGTTGTCCGGACCGGCCTCGGCGAACCCACGTGAACCCCAGAACTTCCGTGGGGAGGAGTTGGGTCTGCCGCAGCAGGGCGTCGGATCGCTGGCAGGTACCGGACGCAGAGTCCTCGCGCTGGTGCTGGATTGGACGATGGCCACCGGCGTGGCGTCGCTGATTCTCGGCGGATACACCACCAGTGGCCTGATCTCGACGATCGTGCTGGCCGTGTGGTTCGGAGTGGGACTGGTGAGCGTCTCACTGTTCTCGTTCACCCCGGGGCAGTTCGTCGTCGGTGTTCAGGTGGCACGCATCGACGCCAACGCGCGGGTCGGTTTCGTCCGAGCCCTGGTGCGCCAGTTGATTCTGCTGTTCGTCGTCCCGGCCGTCGTGACCGACATGGACGGCCGAGGAATGCACGACCGCGCAACGGGAACAGCCCTGCTGCGGACCCGCTGAGGGGTCGTCGCACCAGGGCTGTTTCGAGTGGTCGTGAGTGCTAGCGGCGCTTCATGGTCCGCTGAACGCCCTTCATCTTGGCTCCGCCGGGAATGGGTCCCTTCGGCATCGCCGGGCCACCCTTGGTGCCGAGTGCGGACAGCCGCGACTCGATGGTGTCCATGCGCTTGCCGTCGATGTTCTTCGGCAACTTCGACAGGTACTTCTGCAGACCCGACAGCGGAATCTGGTTCTCCTCGTTGCCGACGATGATGTCGTAGATCGGAGTGTCGCCCACCAAGCGGGCGGTCTTCTTCTTCTCCTGAGCCAACAACGACTTCACGCGGTGCGGAGCACCCTCGGCCACGAGGATGACACCGGGCTTGCCGATCACACGATGCACGGCGTCGAGGTGGGTGGTTCCGGCGATCGCGTTGGTCACCCGCCACGACCCCTGCAGATTGTCCAGGGCCCACGCGGCCGCTCCGGCCTGGCCGTCGGCCTTCTTGTACACCGACTTCTGCACGCGGCGACCGAAGATGATGAACGCAACC
>NZ_LVCU01000428.1:0-330 GCF_001647185.1 Rhodococcus sp. EPR-147 | reverse complement strand
CCACCGACCCGATCATCAGCGGCAGGAGAACCTTGTCGTCCTTGCGCTGCATCTGAAACGCCTGCCAGAGCTGCTTGCGCCGTTCCCTCGATGCCTGCTTGCGCGCCGCCTTGGCAGCCGCTTTTGCTTCCTTGCTGGGCTTTGCTGCTTTGCCAGCCTTACTGCCGTTCGCCATACCTCACAGGATACGTCCTGTGCCGACGCTCACTCGCACCGCTCCGGATTGGAACGACGATCAGCGCGCGGCCAGACGAGCCATCAACGAGCTGGCCTCCTGAGAGGCCTCGCCACCATCGGTCAGGTGGCTCATGCTCTCGGGCAATTCACGGC
>NZ_LVCU01000427.1:0-5066 GCF_001647185.1 Rhodococcus sp. EPR-147 | reverse complement strand
CTCGGTGGCGTAATCGGAGTGCTCGACGAACTCTTCCGGCTTGACCCAACGCTCGACCGGGTGGTGGCGCGGCGACGGGCGCAGGTACTGGGTGATGGTCAGGATGTCGCAACCGGCCTCGTGCAGGTCACGAATGGCTTCCTGCACCTCTTCCGGGGTCTCACCCATGCCGAGGATCAGATTTGACTTGGTGACCAGACCGTCGTCGCGGGCCGCGGTGATGACGTCCATCGACCGCTGGTACCGGAAGGCGGGGCGGATGCGCTTGAAGATGCGCGGCACCGTCTCGACGTTGTGCGCCAACACCTCGGGACGGGAGGAGAACACCTCGGCCAGCTGATCCGGCTTGGCGTTGAAATCCGGGATCAACAGCTCGACGCCGGTGTTGGGGTTCAGCTTCTTGATGTACCGCACCGTCTCGGCGTACAGCCACGCGCCGCCGTCCTCGAGATCGTCCCGAGCGACGCCGGTGATCGTGGAGTAGCGCAGACCCATGGCCTGCACGCTCTCCGCCACCCGGCGCGGCTCGTCTCGATCGAGGTCCTCCGGCTTGCCGGTGTCGATCTGACAGAAATCGCAACGGCGGGTGCATTGCTCACCGCCGATGAGGAAGGTCGCTTCGCGATCTTCCCAGCATTCGTAGATATTGGGGCAGCCGGCTTCCTCGCACACCGTGTGCAGACCTTCACGCTTCACAAGACCCTTGAGCTCGGTGTATTCCGGGCCCATCTTCGCTTTGGTCTTGATCCAGTTGGGTTTGCGTTCGATGGGGGTCTCCGCGTTTCGGATCTCGAGGCGGAGCAGCTTGCGTCCTTCTGGGGCCACAGTCACAGAATCGATGCTACGCGCCGAAGCGGACCGTGGTGAACTGCGGGTTGATCGACGCACTCGTGACGGCCGGATGTTCGATCTCGTGATCCTCCACGGGCATCGACCCGTCCAGCGCGGCCAGAACGGCCTCGGTGACAGCAGCGGTGACCTCGCCGACGGTGACGTCTCGGCCCAGCTCCAGCGACAGCGACGTCACACCCGCATCGGCGATGCCACACGGGACGATCGCATCGAAGCCGGTCATGGCGGCGTTGCAGTTCAGTGAGAATCCGTGCAGCGTCACCCCACGCTGAACGCGTACTCCGATGGCGGCGATCTTGCGTTCGGGAAGCCACGCGCCGTCACGCATCTGCGCCGCGAGCCACACCCCGGATCTGCCGTCGACGCGCCCGCAGGTGATGCCGTAAGCGGACACGACCGAGATCAGAGCCTCTTCGATACGCCGCACGTACCGGACGACGTCGATGGGCTGCGCGAGCTTGACGATGGGATACCCCACCAATTGGCCGGGGCCGTGCCAGGTGATCTTGCCGCCACGATCGACCTCGACGACGGGAGTGCCGTCCCGCGGCATGTCTTCCTCGGCAGTGCGCCGCCCTGCCGTGTAGACGGATGGATGTTCGAGCAGCAGCAGCGTGTCGGATCCGACACCGTCCGCCCGGGCACCGGCCAGCTCGCGCTGCAGTGCCCAGGCCTCGGTATACTCGACGGTGCCCAACTCGCGCACCACCATCGGTTCGGAGCTCGCGCGCGCCGACACTGCGGCCGACGAAGAGTTCGCATCACTCATGAATCGGAACGGTACGCCGCGTCAGGAGCCGACGGCCACCCGCAGTGCCTCTCCCACGGTGTTGTGCTCGAAGGTGTAGCCCGCGTCCTCCAGAGCCTTCGGAATTGCCCGTGGCCCGGTGAGAATGGCCTCCTCGGCGAATTCTCCGATCACCGCCTTCAGCGCGAAGCCGGGGACGACCCAGGGGGCCGGACGGTGCACCGCGCGCGACATGGCACTGTTGAACTGCGCGTTGGTCACCGGAGTGGGACCGACCATGTTGACCGGGCCACGCAGGGAGTCGTTCTCGATGCCGTGGACGATGGCGCCGATCTCGTCCTCGAGAGAGATCCACGGGAAGTACTGGCGGCCACTGCCGAGCCGCCCGCCGAGGGCGAACAGATACAGCGGCCGAAGCTTGCCCAACATGCCGCCACGCTGCGACAGCACGACACCGCTGCGCAGCATGATCGTGCGAACACCCGCGTCCGACGCCGCAGACGTGGCGTTCTCCCAATCACGACAGACCTCGGCCAGGAACCCCTCACCGACCGGAGCCGTCTCGTCGACCACCCGATCGCCCGTGTCGCCGTAGAAGTTGACGCCGCTCGCGTTGATCAGAGTGGGCACACCCGCGTCGGCGGCAGCCCCGGCGAGTACTTCGGTGGGAGCGATGCGGCTGTCCCGTACCAACTGCTTGTACGCACCGGACCATCTCTTGTCACCGATTCCGACACCACAGAGGTTGACGATCGCGTCGGCTCCGTCGAGCGCGGCCGCATCGACGCTTCCGCGCGATGGATCCCACTGCGACTCGTCGGGTCCGGCCGGTGATCTCCGAACCAGGCGGGTGACGTCGTGGCTACGGCCCCGCAGCGCTGCGACCAGGGCCGTGCCGATCAAACCTGATGAACCTGCAATGACTACGCGCATGTGAACGAAAGCCTCCTTGACGCAAACGGGGCATCATTCGCGAACGAATGATGCCCCGGATGCACGGTTCGTGCCCCTCTTTTCGAGACTCCGATGCGAATGTTTCGCGCTCTCACCAGAATACGTGAGAGTCGCGATTCGCCGGTTGCCTACAGGCCGAGATCGGCCTCGAACGACGCCACTTCGAGACGCTGCTTGATCGTCGTGAGGAAGCGTCCCGCATCGGCTCCGTCCACCAGGCGGTGGTCGTAGGTGAGCGGCAGGTAGCACATCGAGCGAACACCGATCGACTCGTTGCCCGAGTCGTCCTTGACGACGACCGGACGCTTGACGATTGCGCCCGTGCCCAGCATGGCGGCCTGCGGCGGAACCAGGATCGGGGTGTCGAACAATGCACCCTGGCTGCCGATGTTGGTGATCGTGAACGTGCCACCGGACAGCTCGTCGGGCTTGAGCCCACCCGAGCGTGCACGGGTGGCGATGTCGTTGATCGCCCGAGCCAGCCCGGCGAGCGACAGGTCGCCCGCATTGTGGATGACGGGGGAGAGCAGACCCTGCTCGGTGTCCACGGCGATACCGAGGTGGACATCGGCGTGGTACGTGATCTCCTTGGCTTCCTCGTTGATGCTCGCGTTGACGTTGGGGTGCGCCTTCAGAGCTTCGACGACGGCCTTCGCGAAGAACGGCAGGTACGTCAGGTTGACGCCCTCGTTCTCGGCGAACTTCGCCTTCGCCTTCGTCCGCAGACCGGCGATCTTGGTGACGTCCACCTCGAAGGTCTGGGTGAGCTGTGCAGAGGTCTGCAGCGACTCACGCGTCTTCTTCGCGGTGATCTGCCGGATCCGGTTGATCTTCTGCGTGGTGCCACGAAGATGCGCGAGCTCGGGACGAACACCGGCCGTGGCCGGCGCAGCGGGCTTGGCGGCCGCGGCGGGCGCAGCCTCGGCGGCCGGAGCAGCCGGAGCCTTCTTGGCCTCGGCAGCAGCGAGCACATCCTGCTTGCGGATGCGTCCACCGACACCGGTGCCCTTGACCGTCGAGAGGTCGACATCGTTGTCCGACGCCAGCTTCCGAACCAACGGCGTGACGTACGGGCTGGAATCACCCGACGGTGCCGACTCCTTGGCGGGAGCAGCCTTTGGAGCCTCCTGCTTGGGCTCGGCCTTGGGTTCGGGCTTCGGTTCGGCCTTCGGGGCTTCCTGCTTGGGAGCCTCCTTCTTGGGCTCTTCCTTCTTCGGCTCTTCGGCCTTGGGGGCTTCGGGCTCCGGGGTGGCCTCGGGCTCGGGGGCCTTCTCGGCCGGCGATCCCGATCCGATGACGGCGAGCTGGCCACCGACGGCGACCGTGTCGTCTTCCTCGGCGGAGATCTCGAGCAGAGTTCCGGCGACCGGAGACGGGATCTAGGTGTCGACCTTGTCGGTGGAGACCTCGAGCAGTGGTTCGTCGACAGCAACCTCGTCGCCGACGGCCTTGAGCCAACGGGTCACGGTGCCCTCGGTGACGGACTCGCCCAACTCGGGCATCGTCACCGGGGTGCCTGATCCGGACGAGTCGGACGATGCACTCGCTGCGGGTGCCTCCTCCTCGGCCTGTGGCTCGGGCTCGGCTGCGGGAGTGGGCTCCTCGGCAGCCTCCTCGGGTGCCGACTCCTCGGCGGGCGCAGCTTCCTCGGCGGGCGCAGCTTCCTCGGCCGGCGCGTCGGACGAGGGAGCCTCGCCTGCGTCACCGATCTGGGCGAGCTCGCCACCGATCTCGACGGTGTCGTCTTCCTGAGCGACGATCTTGGTCAGAACACCGGCTGCAGGCGACGGGATCTCGGTATCGACCTTGTCCGTGGAGACTTCGAGCAATGGCTCGTCGACTTCGACGGTGTCGCCTTCTTGTTTGAGCCACCTCGTGACAGTTCCCTCGGTGACGCTCTCACCAAGAGCTGGCATCTGGACGGAGAAGGCCATGTCTGTTGACTCCTCGACAGTTGTGTGCGGGTGATGTGGTTCGACGACTCGTGGTCGCAGACCATTGTGCTGGCGGAACAGGGTTCATGGACGAGAGTTGCGTGATTCGGTTCGACGGAGGCGCCGGTGCACAGAACACCGATCGAGCGTGTTCGGCTCGACACAGCGCCCACGTAGACACTCCCTCTCGGCAATTCACTTACTCACTTCACGAGCCTTGGTTCACTATCAAGAGAGCTGAACCCTCTAATGTCATCCTTCCATTGTTATCGCCTCGCCGTTCCCCTAGGGCGCGGAAACACGCCTGGCAAACTGGCGGGTAACAACATTCCGGCACCCGAACCGGTGATTCATCGGCCGTACGAAAAGGATGTTCTCGTGGGATTGTTCGATCGACTCAAACGAAGCGGCGGGTCCGCGAAACGTGGCCCCGAGGGGTCGGTTGCCCAGTACCTGGCCGATTGGACGGCCACTCGAATCGGTGTCGAGGCCTACGTCGAGCCGAAGACGACGGTGACCCCGCTGACGGTGGTGCTCATCGCGAACGACGGCGAGTGGACCCGTCGGCCGCTGGATGA
>NZ_LVCU01000426.1:0-2279 GCF_001647185.1 Rhodococcus sp. EPR-147 | reverse complement strand
CCGACGCTCGCCAGAAGATCATCAAGAAGCGCGAACAGCAGCAGCGCGATCTCTGACCGAATTCCGTGCGTGCAGATTTCGATCCGCACGCACGGACTGTGCCATCAGCCGTTCTCGACGATGTCCTCGAGGACCGCGAACATCGTCCGTACGGGAACGCCGGTGCCGCCCTTGCCGGTGTACCCGAAGGGCCCGCCGGTGTTGTACGCCGGTCCCGCGACGTCGATGTGAGCCCATTCGATGCCCTCGGGGACGAACTCCTTCAAGAACAGCGCAGCGGCCAGCATTCCACCGGCGCGGCCGTTGGTGACGTTCGCCAGATCGGCCACCTTGGAATCGAGTTCACGTCGGATCTCTTTCGGCAACGGCATCGGCCACGCGTTCTCGCCGATGGCCTGAGAGATATCGGCGACGCGGTCGCGGAAGTCCTCGGTGCCCATGACTCCTGGCGTCCGATTGCCGAGCGCGACCACCTGGGCCCCGGTCAGTGTCGCGGTGTCGATGAGGTAATCCGGATCGTCCTCGCAGGCACGCACGATCGCGTCGGCCAACACCAAGCGGCCTTCGGCGTCGGTGTTGATGACCTCCACGGTGATGCCGCCGTACTGGGTCAGTACGTCGCCCGGACGCTGCGCTGTGCCCGACGGCATGTTCTCGGCCATCGGCACCGTCGCGACGACGTCGAGCGGCAGATCGACCTTCGCGGCCAGGATCACCGTCGCGATGACCGCAGCCGCACCGCCCATGTCCGAGGTCATGTTCTCCATGCCCGCAGCGGGTTTGATGGAGATGCCGCCGGTGTCGAACGTGATGCCCTTGCCCACCAGGGCGACCTTCTTCGCGCCCCGCTTGCCGCCCGAGTGAGTCAGGCGAACCAGTCGGGGCAGGCGTGAAGAGCCCTTGCCGACGCCGTGAATGCCGCCGTAGCCGTCCTTCTCCAGTGTCTTGTCGTCGAGGATCTCGACCTTCAGGCCTGCAGCCGTACCCAGTGCCTTGGCCTGCGCGGCGAACTCCTCCGGGTAGAGGTGGCTCGGCGGGGTGTTGACGAAATCGCGTGCCACAGCCACGGATTCGGCGATGGCGACCGATCGTGCCAGCTCGTTCTTGGCTTCCTTGGACCGAGTGTCGGGAACGAGCAACTCGACGCGGGCGAGGGGAAGACCGTCGGCCTTCGGTGCCGACAGCGCGGACTTGAACGCGGTGAACTGATAGGCGCCGAGGAAGAACCCCTCCGCGGCAGCGCCGAGATCGAGTGCCGACAACGTCGTCGCGGCCGTATCCACACCCTTCAACGCGCGAGCTGCGGTACCGGCCGACTGGCGGATGCGCTCGCTGTCGATGTCGGCTGCGCTGCCGAGGCCGACGGCCAACACGCTGTCCACGGACAGGCCCGACGGTGCCGGAATGCGCACCAGTTCATCGGCCTTGCCGGTGGCACCGACGGACTCGAAGGAATCGAGCAGCGCAGCAGCGACGGCGTCGTCGGAGATGTCGTCGGTGATGGCGAGCTCGAGGCCGTCGTCGCTGGTACTCAGCGCGACGACGAGAACGTCGACTTTCTTACCGAGCTTGCCCGCGAGGACCAGGTCGGGTCCGAGAGTGCGGGAAGGCGTCGAGGGTGAAGGCACGTGGCTGCTCCTGTAGGGGTTGACGTGTACGTACCTCGATCCTAATGACGACTCGTCGAGGGACGCAGTCGGTCTGCCGGGCCCGCGACGGCCGCGATGTGAGCTAGCGTGACCGCCATGACCGACACCGAGCTGATCGAGGGACCACTTCACGCCGTGCACACCGAATTGGGTGCGACATTCGCACCTTTCGGCGGCTGGACCATGCCGGTGTCGTACGCCGGGGTCGTCGTCGAACACACGGCAGTGCGAGAGGCCGTGGGTCTGTTCGATGTCGGGCATCTCGGCAAGGCGTCGGTGACCGGACCCGGAGCCGCTGCGTTCGTGAACTCCGTTCTCACCAACGATCTGAACCGAATAGAACCGGGCAAGGCGCAGTACACGCTGTGCTGCACCGAATCCGGCGGCGTCGTCGACGACCTGATCGCATACTACGTCTCGGACGAGGATGTCTTTCTGGTGCCGAACGCGGCGAACACGGCGGCCGTCGTCGCGGCGATGGCCGAGCAGGCACCCGACGGGATTTCGGTGGTGAACCAGCACCGTGAGTTCGGAGTCCTGGCCGTGCAGGGACCGAAATCGACCGAGGTTCTTCAGGAACTGGGCCTGCCGACCGACATGGACTACATGGCGTTCGAGGACGCCACCTGG